>JAPSIP010000008.1:6538-15208 GCA_031178645.1 Paracoccus sp. (in: a-proteobacteria)
GCCGGTCGGTGCGGCCATGGCTTCGGTCAGGGCCTGTGCCAGGGCATCGTCACCCTGGGCGACGGGCGCTGCGGGCTGCTGCTGAGGCGCGGCCTGGGGCCGGGCGGCCGTGACGGCGGGCGCTGTCGCTGCGGGGGCAGCAGCCACGGGCGCGGGTTCAAGATCGACCGGCGCGGGTTGGGGCGCAATCTGGGGTGTCGCCGCGGCGATGTCGTTGTCCGTGACGGCCGCCTCCGGGGCTGCCTCGGCGGCTTCCTGCGGCTGGGGCTCTGCCGCCGGGGGCGGGGTCTCGATGGCCGGGACAGGGGCCTGGGCTTGCTCGACCGGCGCGGCGGGGACCGGCAAAGGCTCGGGCGCGGCAATGGTTTCGGGGACCTGGTCGGTCGCGGCGACCTGCTCGGGCCCGGCAACCTGGTCCGAGGACGAGCCGAAGAAGACCAGAACTGCGACAAGCGCCAGGACCAGCACGCCCATCATCACCGGCAGGCGGCCCGGATCCAGGCGGCGCAGCCAGGCAAGGGCGGAATCACCTTCGTCGTCGCGCTGCGCCTCGGCGGCACGCAGGGCGCGTGCATCGCGGGCACGGTCGTGCACGGCCTGGGCGCGCGGCGACAGGGCGCGTGGGGCCGCAGGGGGCTTGACCTCTCCGTGCCGGATCACGCCGGGCACCGGGGCAGCAATTTTGCCGGCGGCAGCCCCGGCGGGTTCAGCCTGTTCCACCCCGGCCTTTGCGGCGGCGGGGGCTGCCACGACATGGGGCACGATGCGGCTGACGACGACCGGCGCGGGCACGGTCCTGGCGGGCACCACGGCTTCCGGGTCAGTCACGACCGGATCGGTGACGCGGGCCTGGGCCAGGTCGGGCTGGCTGAAGGGCGGGCGGGTGAAGCCTTCCGCGGCCAGGCGGCTTGGACCGAAATCGGGCTGGCCGTCGAAGCGGTTGTCATCGGGACGCGCCACGAAGCCCGAGGGGCGGAAGCCTTGGGCGCGGGCGAAGTCCTCGGCCTCTTCCAGGGTGCGGCGGGCGACGGCGGCGACGCGCAACGTCTCGATGTCGCCATTGGCCGAGGGGCACCAGTCATAGGCCAGGTCCGAGGCCGGGTAGGGCGTCATCGCCTCGAGCGCGCGGGCCACGGCGGCAGGCGTGTCCGATCCCACCGGGACCGTCAGCGTAGTGTAAAGGATCTGGTCGTCGGGGATGACCAGAACGGTGTCCAGATCGCCCGGCTCGACGCCCGCCTGCTCGCGCAGCGCGGCAAGCCGCGCCGTCATTTCCCGGCCCGCAAAGGGGGCCTTGCCAAGAGGCTGCCAGCCGAACCCGTCGCGGCGTTCAAGCAGGACCGCCTCGGGCGTGAAGCTCATGGCGAAATCGGGCGGGGCGATAGGTCTGTTCATGATGGATCACTGCTCGATGACGATCGCGTGTTTTAAGGGTCCGCGATTTGTTTGATTGTCCCAGATCTAGCGGATTTTGCATCCTGTGGAAAGGCAAACTGGCGGATCCGTGAATGCAATTGCTTTGAACTTCATCCTGCCGGATGCTGTTAATGGGCAAAGACGATTTCCGCAGAAAGGACAGAGACATGACCAAGCTTCCGCGACGGCTGGCCCGGGCCGCGCTTGTGGCCTCGACCGCCCTGGCGCTTGGCGCCCCCGCCATGGCCGCACCTGGCATGGGCGGTCATTCCATGTGCCATCCGGGCATATCGCGCCTGACCGTGAACGGCGAGGGAGAGGCGCGGGTGGCCCCCGACCTGGCGATGGTCCAGCTTGGCGTCACCACCCAGGCCGAAAGCGCGGCCGAGGCGATGCGCCAGAACTCGGTCCAGCAGACGGCGGTGATCGACGCGCTGACCGGCGCGGGGATCGAGGCAGCCGACATCCAGACCTCGGGGCTGAACCTGAACCCGATGATGGATTACGGCGAAGGGCGCGCGCCCGCCGTGACCGGCTATCAGGCCACCAACATGGTCGCGGTCCGGGTCAAGGACGTGGCCCGGTTGGGCGAGGTTCTGGACGCCATCGTGGGCGCCGGCGCGAACGAGATCAACGGGATCAGCTTCACCCGCGACGACAGCTCGGACACCGAGGACGAGGCCCGCCGCGCCGCTGTCGAGGACGCCCGCCACAAGGCGGAAGTCCTGGCCGAGGCCGCGGGCCTGACGCTGGGCCCGGTCCTGGTGCTGCGCGACACGCCTTCCCCGGAAGGCCCGCGCCCGATGATGATGGAGGCGCGCGCGGCATCCGATGCGGCCAAGGTGCCGGTCGCCGCAGGCGAGGTGGCGCTGTCCGCCATGGTCGAGATGCAGTTCGCGCTGACCGGACAGGATTGCGAGCCAATGGGTGGTCATCACGGTCATGGCGGCATGGGCCACGGACCCGCAGGCGGCCACGGCGGTCCGGGACATGGCGGTCCCGCCCATGGCGGCGGCGCGCTGCCCGAGGGGCATCCGCCCGTTCCGGGCCTTGATCCCGCCCCAACCCCGGATGCCGATGCGGCACCTGCGCCAGATGCCGATCCCGCCACGCCCCCGGCAGGCGATCTGCCGCCGCCGCTGGGCACCGACACCGGCGCGCCTGAGCCCGGCGAACCCGTGGTGCCGATGGGCGAGGCCCCGGCCGAAGCGCCCGCGAACTGAACCTCAAAAGGGGGCCGCGCGGCCCCCTTTCTTATCCCACCGCCGCCGACAGGGCCTGGTCCAGGTCGGCGATCAGGTCGGCCGGATCCTCGATCCCGATGGACAGGCGCAGCAGGTCGGGGGCAGCGCCCGCCGCGCGCTGCTGGTCCTCGGTCAACTGGCGGTGGGTGGTCGATGCCGAATGGATCACCAGTGACCGCGCATCGCCCAGGTTGGCGACATGGCTGAACAGCTTCAGCGCGCCCACCACCTTGACCGCCGCGTCATAGCCGCCCTTGACCGAGAAGGTGAACAACGCCCCGGCCCCCTTTGGGTAAAGCCGCTTTGCCGTCTGATTCCAGGGCGAGGACGCCAGCCCGGCATAGGTCACGGCTGTCACGCGCGGGTCGTTTTCCAGCCATTCCGCGACCTTCTGGGCATTTTCAACATGGCGCGCCATGCGCAGGCCCAGCGTTTCGATCCCCATCAGCGTGTAATGCGCGCCCTGCGGGTTCATGGTCATTCCCAGGTCGCGCAGCCCGATGGCGATGGAATGGAAGGTGAAGGCCAGGTTGCCGAAGGTCTCGTGGAACTTCATCCCGTGATAGGCAGGTTCGGGGGCCGAGAGGCTGGGGAACTTGTCGGATGCCGACCAGTCGAAATTGCCGCTGTCCACGATCGCGCCGCCCGTGACCGTGCCGTTGCCGGTCATGTATTTGGTCAGGCTGTGGACGACCAGCGTCGCGCCCATCTCGATCGGGCGGCACAGGTATGGCGTGGCCAGCGTGTTGTCCACGATCAGCGGGATGCCGGCGGCCTTGGCGATCTCGGCCACCGCCGGGATGTCGGTGACATAGCCGCCGGGGTTCGAGATCGATTCGCAGAAAACCGCGCGGGTGTCATCGTCAATTGCAGCCGCCAAGGCATCCAGGTCGTCGAAGTCCACGAACTTGGCCGACCAGCCGAACCGCTTGATGGTCTGGCTGAACTGCGTGACCGTGCCGCCGTAAAGCCGGGTCGAGGCAACGATGTTGCGCCCCGGCGCCATCAGCGGGAACAACGCCATGATCTGCGCGGCGTGGCCCGACGAACAGCAGACTGCCCCCGCGCCGCCTTCCAGTGCGGCGACCCGGTTCTGCAACGCGCCGATCGTCGGGTTGGTCAGGCGGGAATAGATATAGCCCACCTCTTGCAGCCCGAACAGACGGGCAGCGTGGTCGGCGTCCTTGAAGACATAGGACGTGGTCTGGTAGATCGGCACCTGCCGCGCGCCGGTCGCGGGATCGGGTTCGGTCCCGGCATGGATCGCGGTCGTCTCAAAGCCCTGGGTCATGTCTCTCTCCTCTGCATGTCGGTTGCGGGCAGAAGGTCACGACAGCGGCCCGGTTTCAATTGGGATTATGGGGTTGTCCCTGCCGGCCCAGGCCCCGATCATGCCGTGACCGTTTTCAGGAACAGCCCATGCGCATGATCGACTTCAGCAACTGGAACAGCATCCTGTCCACCGTGATCGGGATCGCCCTGTTCGCGCTGATCGGCATCGGCATCCGGGTTCTGGTGATGTTCACCGTCCAGCAGCGGCGCGAGCGGATGAACCGACAGATCAACGAACGCCTGCGGGTGCTGATCGCGGCATACAAGGTGCTGGGCGGATCCTTCACCGGCGATCTGGCCGTCGATCCGGCCCATCTGCGCGACCTGCGCCAGCGGGCGATGGACGATGGGGTTGAACCCTCCGAAGGCTCGGACCGGCGGCGTCGCATCCGGGACGCGGTGGAAGGCGCGCTGTCCGACATCCTGCTGCTGGGCACCGAAACCCATGTCCGTCTGGCCGAACGCGCCGCGCGTGACCTGGTCGAGGGACGGCCGGTCCAGACGGATGAACTGGTGCGGTCCCTGCGCGACTTCATCCGCACCGCCCTGGACCTGGACCCAGTGCCCACGGGCCTTGCCATCCCGCCCCAGGGACCGACCAGGCCCGCCCCCGGCGGCGGCAAGGGCAGGGGCGGGGACGAGGGGCGGTCGCGCGGCGGCGGCGCGGGCGGCGGCGGAGGAGCGGGCGGCGGGGGCGGCGGGGGTGGCGGCGGCATGGGCATGGGAATGGCGGCCGGCCGCCACGCCGACGATCCCGCGACCGGCGCCTGATGCTTACCGCTGGCGACGTGCCATGAAGGCCAGCTTCTCGAACAGAGCCACGTCCTGTTCGTTCTTCAGCAGCGCGCCATGCAGTTTCGGCAGCATCGTGTGGGGATCGCGGCGCAGATCCTCGGGCGCCAGATCCTCGGCCAGGATCAGCTTGAGCCAGTCAAGCAATTCGCTGGTGGACGGCTTCTTCTTCAACCCCGGCGTCTCGCGCAAGTCGAAGAACTGGGTCAGCGCCTGATCCAGCAGCCCGCGCTTCAGGCCCGGATAATGCACGTCCACGATGGCCCGCAGTGTCTCGGCATCGGGAAAGCGGATGTAATGGAAAAAGCACCGCCGCAGGAACGCGTCCGGCAGTTCCTTTTCGTTGTTCGAGGTGATGATGACCACCGGGCGATGCGCGGCGCGGACCGTCTCGCCGGTCTCGTAAACGTGAAACTCCATCCGGTCGAGTTCCTGCAAAAGATCGTTCGGAAACTCGATATCCGCCTTGTCGATCTCGTCGATCAGCAGGACCACCTTGCCGGGCGCGGTGAAGGCCTGCCACAGCTTGCCCTTGCGGATGTAATGGGACACGTCATGGACCCGCGCATCGCCCAACTGGCTGTCGCGCAGGCGCGAAACGGCGTCGTATTCATACAACCCCTGCTGGGCCTTGGTCGTTGATTTGACATGCCATTCGATGATCGGCAGCCCCAGGCTGCCCGCAACCTGCCGGGCCAGTTCGGTCTTGCCGGTGCCCGGTTCGCCCTTGACCAGAAGGGGCCGTTCCAGCGTCACGGCAGCGTTCACGGCAACCGCCAGGTCAGGCGGGGCGACGTAACGGTCCGTGCCGGTGAACTGCATGAAACTCTCCTTTCAAGTGAAATACTTGTAGCGTGGCAGCGTCAGAGGCGATCTGTCAGCGCGCCACAATCGCTTCGCCTAGTGACAAGCAGGACGTCATACTTTAAGGGGGCGCGCAAGGTGCCGGTTTCGCGTTCCACCCGGCGCCGCCGGAGAGGATTTATGAAAGCCCAGACCTTCCTGCCCCAGGACTATCGTCCCGCCGAGGATGAGCCGTTCATGAACGACCGGCAGCTAGAATATTTCCGACGCAAGCTGGAGGCATGGAAGCAGGAATTGCTGGACCAGTCAGCCGAAACGCTGGAAGGGCTGCAGGACAGCGCCCGCAATGTTCCCGACATCGCCGACCGTGCGTCCGAGGAAACCGACCGCGCGCTCGAGTTGCGCACCCGGGACCGTCAGCGCAAGCTGGTCAGCAAGATCGACGCGGCCCTGCGCCGGATCGAGACCGGCGAATACGGCTATTGCGAGATGACCGGAGAACCGATCAGCCTCAAGCGCCTGGATGCGCGTCCCATCGCCACCATGACGCTGGAAGCGCAGGAACGCCACGAACGGCGCGAGCGGGTCCACCGCGACGACTGACCCGATGCCCGGCGCGCTTCGATCACGGCCCGTCACCATCGTCGGGGGCGGCGTCGCTGGCCTGACCGCCGCGATCGCCCTGCGCCAGCGTGGCGCGGATGTGACCGTCCTGGAACGCGCCCCTGCCATCACGGAAGTCGGCGCCGGGTTGCAGCTTTCACCAAACGCGACGCGGGTGCTGGACGCGCTTGGGCTGCTTCCCGCCCTTGACGCGGTGTCGCTTCCCAGCCAGGCGGTGCGCCTGCGCGATGCGTCTGGCGCGGATGTGGTGCGGCTGGATTTGGCCCGTCACCGCCCGCAGGCCCGGTTCCGCCTGATCCACCGCGCCCGCCTGATCGAGATCCTGGAACATGCGGCCCGGCAGGCAGGTGCCCAGATTACCCTGGGCCAGGCCGTCGAGACCCCGCCCGACGGTACCCTGGTGATCGGGGCCGACGGCCTTCACAGCCGCATCCGCACCGCCCTGAACGGGCGAGAGGTGCCCTTCTTCACCGGCCAGACTGCCTGGCGGGCGGCGATCGCTGATGACGCCGCCGAAGCCCCCGAGGCCCAGGTCTTCATGGGGCCGGGCCGGCACCTGGTCAGCTATCCCCTGGCAGGCGGGTTTCGCAACATCGTGGCCGTCCTGGAAACCCGCGACTGGCAGGATGAAGGCTGGTCCCGTCCCGACGACCCCGCCAACCTGCGCGCGGCCTTTGCCCGTTTCGGCGGCCCGGTGCCTTCCTGGTTGGCGCAGGTGGACCAGACCCATGTCTGGGGCCTGTTCCGGCACGAGGTCGCGGCCCGCTGGCAGGATGGCCGCATGGCGATCCTGGGCGACGCCGCCCATCCGACGCTGCCCTTCATGGCCCAGGGCGCCTGCATGGCGATCGAGGATGCCTGGACCCTTGCCGCCTGCCTGGACGATACGCCGGACCAGCAGGCCGCCTTGTTGCGCTATGAAACCCTGCGCAAGCCGCGCGCTACGCGGATCGTCGGTGCCGCGAACGACAATGCGCGCAACTATCACCTGACGGGACCGAAACGGCTGGCCGCCCATGCTGCCTTGCGAATCGGCGGCAAGGTCGCGCCTGGGGCGATCCTGTCACGCTTCGACTGGATCTACGACTTCGACCCGGTAACGGAAACGCCCTGAACCCCTTCACTTTGGCGCAAATATCCCGCGGGGGTCCGGGGGCGCGAAGCCCCCGGCGGTCACGGCATCACGCGGCCTTTTCCACCGCCGCGACGATCCCGTCCACGACCTCGCGCAGGACCGTTTCGTTCTCGGCCTCGGCCATGACGCGGATCAGGGGTTCGGTGCCTGACTTGCGGATCAGGACGCGCCCGGTGCCAGCCAGCCGGGCCTCGGCATCGGCGATCACCGCGCGCACCTCGGCCGCAGACAGGGGGTCGGCGCCTGCGGCATAGCGGACGTTCTTCAGCATCTGCGGCACCGGGTCGAACTGCGCTGCAAGCGTGCTGGCGCTTTGCCCGGTCTCGGCCATGGCGGCCAGAAACTGCATCGCGGCGATCAGCCCGTCGCCGGTCGTGGCATAGTCGGTCATCACGATATGGCCAGACTGTTCGCCGCCCAGGTTGAAGCCGCCCTCGCGCATCCGCTCGACCACATAGCGGTCGCCGACCTTGGTGCGTTCAAGCCGCAGCCCGCGACCTTGAAGGAAATGTTCCAGCCCCAGGTTCGACATCACCGTGGCCACCAAGGCGCCGCCCTTCAGCCGGCCCTGTGCGGCCCAGCGGGCGGCCATCAGCGCCATGATCTGGTCGCCGTCGGCCACCTGGCCCTTTTCGTCGATGATGATCACCCGGTCCGCGTCGCCATCCAGGCTGATGCCCAGATGCGCGCCATGCGTCAGCACCGCAGCCGCGCAGGTGTTGGGATGGGTCGAGCCGACGCCCGCGTTGATGTTGCGCCCGTCGGGTTCGACGCCGATGGGGATCACGTCCGCGCCCAGTTCCCACAACACGTCCGGGGCGGCGCGATAGGCCGCGCCATTGGCGCAGTCGATCACCACCCGCAGCCCGTCAAGACGCCTGCCCGCCGGAAAGGTGGTCTTGGCATATTCGACATAGCGGCCACGCCCGTCGTCGATCCGCTTGGCGCGGCCGATATTGCCCGGCTGGGCGGGGGCGATGTCGCCCGCGACGATGCGCTCGATTTCCGCCTCGGCCTCGTCGGACAGCTTGAAGCCGTCGGGGCCGAAGAACTTGATGCCGTTATCCTCGGCCGGGTTGTGGCTGGCCGAGATCATGATGCCCACATCCGCCCGCATCGACCGGGTGAGGAAACCCACGGCGGGCGTCGGCACCGGACCCAGCAGCAGCACGTTCATGCCGGTGCTGGTCAGCCCCGCCGTCAGCGCGTTTTCCAGCATATAGCCCGACAGCCGCGTGTCCTTGCCGATCACCACGCGATGCACGCTGTCCTTGCTGTCGCGGCGGAAATACCGCCCCGCCGCCGCGCCCAACCGCAACGCCA
>JAPSIP010000196.1 GCA_031178645.1 Paracoccus sp. (in: a-proteobacteria)
CCCGGCAAGGCCGCGCCCACGGCCCGGCCGGCATCCGGCTGAACGCTTGCCAACGGGCAGGCGCATTGCTAACCGGGAAAAAACGTCCCGAAGGAACGCTCATGGCCGAAGAAACGCGCGCCCCCGCCCCTTACACTGCGGCCGACCTGTCGCTGATCAAGCGCATCATCCCCCACCGCTATCCGTTCCTGTTCATCGACAAGGTGCGCGACATCGTCCCGCACGAAAGCGGCGTGGGCATCAAGATGGTCACCAGCAACGAGCCGCATTTCCAGGGCCATTTCCCGGACGAGCCCGTCATGCCTGGCGTCACCATCGTCGAGGCGATGGCCCAGACATCCGCCGTGATCGTGGGCATCAGCATGAACATCATCGACAAGCCCCTGGCGACCTATTTCATGGGCATCGACAAGTGCAAGTTCCGCCGCATGGTGGTGCCGGGCGACGTTCTGGAACTGCATTGCAAGGCCCTGCGCGGCGGCGGCAAGATCTGGAAGTTCGAGGGCCGCGCCCTGGTGGACGGCCAGCTTTGCGCCTCGGCGGAATTCACGGCCATGATGGCGATGAAGACCGATGGCTGACAGCCTGATCCACCCAAGCGCCGTGATCGAGGAAGGCGCCCGGATCGGCGCCGGGGTCCAGGTTGGCCCCTTCTGCGTGCTAGGCCCAAAAGTGCGGCTGGCGGACGGCGTGGTGCTGAAATCGCATGTCGCCATTGCGGGCGACACGACAATCGGCGCGGAAACGGTGGTCTTCCCCTTCGCCTCGATCGGCGAGGTGCCGCAGGATCTGAAGTTCAGGGGCGAGGACGTGCGGCTGGAGATCGGCGCACGTAACCGCATCCGCGAATATGTCACCATGAATCCCGGCACGCAGGGCGGGGGCGGGGTCACGCGGATCGGCGATGACGGGCTGTTCATGGCCGGCTGCCATGTGGGCCACGACTGCCAGTTGGGCGACCGGGTGATCCTGGTCAACAACGCCTCGCTGGCCGGGCATTGCCACCTGGACGACGACGTGATCATCGGCGGGCTGTCGGGCGTCCACCAATGGGTGCGCATCGGGCGCGGCGCCATGATCGGCGCGGTGACGATGGTGACGGCGGATGTGATCCCCTATGGCCTGGTGCAGGGGCCACGCGGGCATCTGGACGGGCTGAACCTTGTGGGACTGAAACGCCGGGGCGCCAGCCGCGCCGACATTCACGAGTTGCGGGAAATGCTGGACAAGCTGGGCGCAGGCAGCTTCCGCGACACGGCCCGCAACCTGGCCGAGGGCGACAGCGGCGCGATGGTCCGCGACGTGCTGGACTTCATCCTGGGCCCGTCCGACCGCAGCTTCCTGACCCCAAAGCCCGCATGAGCCGCCCCGAATGACACGAACAGCCGTCATCGCGGGGCAAGGCGCCCTTGCCCCCGCCGTCATTGCCTCACTGGATGCGCCGCTGGTCTATGCCCTTGACGGCTTCGCGCCCGAGGGCGTCGGTGCGCAGCCCTTTCGCCTGGAACAACTGGTCCCCTTTCTGGACAGCCTGCTGGACCAGGACGTGTCGCGCGTCATCTTTGCCGGGGCGATCCGTCGCCCGCGCCTTGACCCGGAACTGTTCGACAACCGCACCGCGCAACTGGTGCCGCGCATCATGATGGCGATGCAGTCGGGCGATGACGGTGCGCTGCGCGCCGTGCTGGACGTGTTCGAGGAATACGGATTGCAGATCGCCTCGGTCGCGGACATCGCGCCCGACCTGATCCCGGGCGAGGGCGTGCTGGTCGGCGAGCCTTCCGCTGCCGACAAGGGCGATGCCGCGCGGGCGGCGCTGATCCTGGCGACGCTGGGGCCGCTGGACGTGGGGCAGGGGGCGGTGGTCGCGCAGGGCCAGTGCCTTGCGATCGAGACGCTGCCGGGCACCCAGGCGATGCTGGACTTTGCAGGACGCCATACCGGGTTGCGGCCCAATCCGAAAGGCGCGCGTGGCGTCTTCTTCAAGGCACCGAAGCCCGGCCAGGACATGCGCATCGACCTGCCAACCCTTGGCCCCGACAGCGTCACCCAGGTTGCCGAGGCGGGGCTTGCGGGCATTGCCTGGCAGGCAGGCGGGGTGATCCTTCTGGACCGGGCCGAGGCGATCCGTCGCGCGGACCAATCGGGATTGTTTTTGTGGGCGATGGAGCCTTCGGGTATTTAGACAACGAAGAAATCGGCTTCTTCGTTGCATAAATACCCACAGGACATCAGCAGCGGGGCCAAGCGCATGAAGTTCTTCCTGATCGCCGGCGAGCCCTCGGGCGACCAGTTGGGCGCGGCGCTGATGGCGGGTCTGCGCGAACTGGTGCCGGAGGCGGAATTCGTCGGCATCGGCGGCGAGGCGATGACCGCACAGGGCCTGCAAAGCCTGTTCCCGATGGCGGAGCTGAGCGTGATGGGCATTTGGGAAGTGTTGCCGAAATACCGCCAGTTGAAGCGCCGCATTGCCGAAACGGCCGCTCGCATCGTGGCCGAAAACCCTGCCGCGTTGATCGGCATCGACAGCCCGGATTTCTGCCTGCGCGTGGCGCGTTCCGCGCGGGCACAGCGACCGGGGTTGCGGGTGGTCCACTACGTCGCGCCCTCGGTCTGGGCCTGGCGGCCGGGGCGGGCGCTGAAGATGGCCGAGGTCGTGGATCACGTGCTGGCGATCCTGCCCTTCGAGCCGCCCCTGATGCAGGCCGCGGGCATGAGCTGCGATTTCGTGGGCCATCCCATAGCCACCGCGCCTGTCGCAGGACCGGACGAGGCAGCGGTGTTCCGTGCCGGTCATGGCATCGCGCCTGAAAGCCCCGTCGTGCTGTGCCTGCCCGGATCGCGGGGCGGCGAGGTGGGGCGCCTTCTTCCCCGGTTCGGGCAGGCGCTGAATGATCTGCGCCACCACGTTCCCGACATGCAGGTGGTGCTGCCAACCGTTCCGGGGGTTTCGGGTCAGGTGAAGCACGAGACGGCCAACTGGCCCGTCCGGCCGCTGATGATCGAAGACGCCGACCAGAAGCGCGCGGCTTTCGCGGCGGCGGATCTGGCGATTGCGGCATCGGGTACGGTCAGCCTGGATCTGGCGGCGAACCGGGTGCCGATGGTGATCGGCTATGACATGGCGCCGCTGAGCCGGATGCTCGTAGGGATGCTGCTGAAGACCGACACGGTGACGCTGGTGAACCTGGTCAGCGACACGCGCGTGGTGCCCGAGTTCCTGGGCCGCGACTGCCAGCCCGCGCCGATGGCGCAGGCCTTGCTGCGGCTGCTGAACGACCCGCAGGTCCGGCAGGCGCAACTGGATGCGATGGATCTGACCATGGACCGGCTGGGCAAGGGGGGCGAGGCGCCGGGGCTGCGCGCCGGCCGGTCCGTCCTGCGCGCGGTTACAGGACCGCGGTGACGATCACCTCGACCTTGTAGTCGGGGGTGGCCAGCTTCGCCTCGCCGGTGGCGCGGGCGGGGGTGTGGCCCTGGGGCGCCCACTGGTCCCAGACGGCGTTCATTTCCGCGAAATCGGCCATGTCGGCCAGCCAGATCTGGGCGGACACGATGCGGGTCTTGTCGGTCCCGGCTTCCGCCAGCAGGCGGTCCACCTGTTCCAGCACGACGCGGGTCTGGTCGGTCACCGAGGCGCCGGGTTCGCCCACCTGGCCCGCCAGCCAGACGATGCCATTGGCGATGACCGCCTGGCTCATGCGCGGGCCGGTCTCGATACGCTTGATGTCGCTCATGTTCATGCTCCTTGAATGAGACGCCAGAAAAAGATCGCGGTCATGCCGAAGCCCACCACGGCG
>JAPSIP010000197.1 GCA_031178645.1 Paracoccus sp. (in: a-proteobacteria)
TCCCAATCCGTGCGCCTTCAGCCGGGCGACCTGATCTTCACCGGCACGCCGGCCGGGGTTGGCGCGGTCACGCGCGGGCAGGTCGTGACGGTCGAGATCGAGGGGCTGACACCGCTGGTCACGCGGATCGTCTGAGGGGCGGGCGCAAGGTGCGTGCAAGCACGCACCCTACGGTCATGTGGGCGTAGGGTGCGTGTTCACACGCATCATGCCTATCGCGACCCTGCACCGGTTGCGATCTGCAGGGTCGCCCATTCCTTTGCGGCGGCGTTGCGGGCCTGGGCGGCGGCAAGGCGGGCGCTTGCGCGGGAACGGTCAGCTTCCAGCAGGTCAACCAGGGCCAAGGCGCCGGCCTCGAAGTTCTGGCGAGCGAGCGTATAGGCGCGGTCGTATGACGCTGCGGCGCCTTCCAGCGTGGCGGCCCGCTGGCGATAGCGGCGCAGGTTCGACTGGGCGGTCTGCACATCCTCGACCGCCGCCGCGATGGCGGATTTCCAGGCGATCTCGGCCCCGCGCGCCTCGGACAGGCGGCGTGACCGGGCGGCCTGAAGCGCGCCCTGGTTCAGGACCGGCAGCGACAGGCCGGGGCCGAAGCCCCAGGCATTCGCCCCGCCCTGATCCGTGACCGTCCCCGTCAGCGAGATCGCGGGCAGCAGGTCGGCCGTCGCCACGCCCACCGCCGCAAGCGCCGCCGCGTAATCGGCCTGTGCCGCCCGGATATCGGGGCGCGAGCGCAGCAGGTCGGCGGGAACGCCGGTGCCGGGACCGGGCGGCGTGCGCAACTGGGCCGATCCGCCGCGCATCTGCGCCATCAGCGGCGCGGATTGCAGGTTCAGCAGCGTGGACAGGCGATAGACCTGGGCGTTGAACTGTGCCTCGTAGTTCGGAAGGTCGGCGCGGGCGGTCTGCAGCAGCGCCTCGGTTTGGGCCACGTCATATTCGGTGGCGATGCCCACGGACTGGCTGTTGCGCGTCACGTCCAGCGTGCCTTCGCGCGTGCGGATCGTGTCGCGGGTCAGCGCCAGGGCCTGCTGGAAAAAGCGCGCATCGGCATAGGCGGCGATCACCTCGGCCAGCCAGGCGAGGCGGACGGTCTGCGCCTGGGCCTCGGCCGACCGCAGGCCCGCCGCAGCCCCTTCGCGGGCGCGCCGCGCGCCGCCGAACAGGTCGAAGACGAAGCTGGCCGACAGGGTGGCGGTGTTGCCGGTACCGGCGGCGATGCCGTCGCCGCCCGTCCGTTCCCGCCCCGCCGTGGTCGTGCCACCGATCTGTGACGCCCAGGGCTCGGCCGCCCGCACATCGGCCTGGGCCGCGCGGATGCGTTCATTGGCGGCCATGATGTCGAAGCTTTGGCCCATGCCCTGCCCGATCAGGCGGTTCAGGGTGGCGTCGCTATAGCCCGACCAGAAGGCGGTGTGCGGCGGCGTCGCCGCTCCCTCGCCCTCGTCGAAACCGGCGGGGACGGTGGGGGTGGGCAGCGCGTCGGGATCAGGTCCGACCGCCGCGCAGGCCCCAAGCGCCAGAACGGAACCAAGCATCGCGCGGCGGTGCATTCGGAAACTCATGCGGGTTTTCCCCTTCTTTTCTTGACCAGCTCGACCGCCTTCAGCACGGCCACGTAGAAGACCGGCACCAGGAAGATCCCGATCACGGCCGACGAGGCCATGCCGCCCAGGACCCCGATCCCGATGGAGTTCTGCGCCCCCGCCCCCGCGCCGCTGGCAATCGCCAGGGGCAAGACGCCCAGCATGAAGGCGAAGGTGGTCATCAGGATCGGACGCAGGCGCATCTTGGAGGCTTCGATGGCGGCTTCCAGCAGCGGGCGGCCCTGGGCCACCAGCGATTGCGCGAATTCCACGATCAGGATGGCGTTCCGCGCCGCAAGGCCGATGGTCGTCAGCAGGCCCACCTTGAAATAGACGTCGTTCGTCTGTTCGAAGAACAGCGCCGCCGCCAGGGCACCAAGGATCCCGACCGGCACGGTCATCATGACCGCCAGGGGCACGGTCCAGCTTTCGTAAAGCGCGGCCAGGGCCAGGAACACGACCAGGGCCGACAGCGCGAACAGCAGGGGGGCCTGATTGCCCGACAGCCGTTCCTGATAGGACAGGCCAGTCCAGGCGCTGCCATAGCCGCCCGGCAGTTCGGCCACCATCTCCTCCATCGCGTCCATGCCGGCACCCGACGACAGGCCCTGGGCGGCAGCGCCCGACAGTTCAAGGGCGCGGGTGCCGCCATAGCGGGCCAGGGCCTGCGGTTCCTGGTCCCAGACGCGGGTGGTGAAGGCGCCGAAATTGACCATGTCGCCTTCGGCATTGCGGGCGAACCAGCGGTCGATATCCTCGGGCTGGGACCGGGCATCGGCCTCGCCCTGGACGATCACCGGGCGCAGTTCCGTGCCAAGCGCAAAGTCGTTCACGTCGCGACCCGAGAAGATCACCGACAGCATCGCGTTCACCTCGGATATCGACAGGCCGAAGGCCGCGGCCTTCTGCTGGTCGATGTCCAGCCGCAGCGAGGTTTCGAAGGGCGCATCGTTGCCGCGCAGGTTGGTCACGCGGCCGTCTTCCTGCGCCGTGGCGACCAACTGGTCGGCCGCGGCCGTCAGCGCCTCTTGCCCGCGGCCCGATTGGTCCACGAGATACATCGAGAAGCCCGAGGACGCGCCCATGCCGGGAATGGCCGGCGGTTGCAGGAAATAGGCCTGGCCCGCGCGGTTGTTCATGAAGAAATAGCCGTTGGCGCGCGTCACCAGGGACGCCACGTCCAGATCCGGCCGTTCGTCGTATTCGCGCAGCTTGGCAAACAGCAGGGCCTGGTTCTGGCCCGAACCTCCGAAGCTGAAGCCCAGGACCGAGAAGGTCGATTCCACCGTATCGGCTTCCTGCACGCGCAGGTATTCCTCGACCTTCTCGACCAGGGCCTGGGTCTGGGCGGTGGTCGATCCCTCGGGCGTCTCGATCATCACCATCATCACGCCCTGATCCTCGTCCGGCAGGAAGGATCCGGGCAGGCGTTCGTAAAGCGCGGCAGCCCCGAAACCGATGACCGCCAGCACGATCAACATGCGGAACGGACGCCGCACCAGTCGCGACACCGCATTGCCATAGCCGTTGGTGGCGCGGTCCAGGTTGCGGTTGAACCAGCGGGCGGGCGCGATCCCGTCGCCATGTTTGCGCGGCCGCAGAAGGCTGGCGCACATGGCGGGGGTCAGGATCACGGCCACCCCCAGCGACAGGACCATCGCCGTGATGATCGTCAGCGAGAACTGTCGATAGATCACCCCCGTCGCGCCCGACATGAAGGCCATGGGCAGGAACACCGCCGACAGCACCATGACGATGCCGACCAGGGCCGAGGTGATTTCCCCCATGCTCTTTTCCGTGGCCTCGACCGGGCCGAGGCCTTCCTCCTCCATCACGCGTTCCACGTTTTCGACCACGACGATGGCGTCATCGACCAAAAGGCCGATGGCCAGGACCAGGGCGAACATGGTCAGCGTGTTGATGGAAAAGCCCGCCGCCGCCAGCACGCCAAAGGTGCCCAGCAGCACGACCGGGATGGCGACGACCGGGATGATGGTCGCGCGCCAGCTTTGCAGGAAGGCCAGGATCACAAGGAAGACCAGAACCACGGCCTCGGCCAGGGTGTGATAAACCTGGTTGATCGATTCCTCAACAAAGGGGGCGGTGTCATAGGGATAGACGACCTCGACGCCCGCAGGCAGCGAGGGCGCGATCCCGTCGATGACCTCGCGCACGGCATGGGCGGTGTCGACGGCATTGGCGCCGGTCGCGAG
>JAPSIP010000198.1 GCA_031178645.1 Paracoccus sp. (in: a-proteobacteria)
GGTCACCATCATCAGCAGCGACAAGGATCTGATGCAGCTTGTGGGCGACGGCGTGCAGATGCTGGATCCGATCAAGGGCAAGCCCATCGACCGCGACGAGGTGTTCGAGAAGTTCGGTGTCTACCCCGACCGGGTGGTGGACGTGCAGGCGCTTGCGGGCGACGCGGTGGACAACGTGCCGGGCGCGCCGGGCATCGGCATCAAGACCGCAGCGCAACTGATCACCGAATACGGCGATCTGGAAACCCTGCTGGCGCGGGCCGAGGAGATCAAGCAACCCAAGCGCCGCCAGACCCTGATCGATCATGCAGACCAGATCCGCATATCCAAGCGGCTGGTCGAACTGGATTGCAACACGCCCTTGGACTTCACGCTGGAAAGCCTTCAGGTGAAGGCCCCCGATGCGGCCCAGTTGCTGGGTTTCCTGTCCGAGATGGAGTTTCGGACCCTGACCGTGCGCGTCGCGGACAAGCTGGGGGCAAAGGCGCCGGCGGTCGTGTCCGCCCCGGTGCGCGATGCGCCCGCTGTCCCCGACCTGCCGCCGATCGACCGGGCGGTCTATGAAACGATCACCGACCGCGATGCCCTGGACCGCTGGATCCAGATGATCCACGACACGGGCCATGTCTCCATCGACACGGAAACGACGGGCCTGGATGAAATGCAGGCCGATCTGGCTGGCATCTGCCTGGCCGTGGCGCCGGGCCGCGCCTGCTATATCCCCGTGGGCCATGTGGCGGGCGGCGACGACCTGTTCGGCCAGTCGGCCCTGGTGGAAGGCCAGTTGCCGCTGGATCAGGTGCTGGCCGCGCTGAAGCCGCTTTTGGAAGATCCGGCGATCCTGAAGATCGGCCAGAACCTGAAATACGACTGGAAGATGCTGGCCCGCCACGGCATCCGCATGGCCCCCCTGGCCGACACGATGCTGATGTCCTACGCCCTGAACGCGGGCACGCATAACCACGGCATGGAGGAGTTGGCCGAGCGTTACCTGGGCCACAAGTGCATCGCCATCAAGGAGTTGATCGGCACCGGCAAGTCGCAGATCAACTTCGCCCAGGTGCCCATCGACAAGGCTGCCCCCTATGCGGCGGAAGACGCCGATGTCACGCTGCGCCTGTTCCAACACTTCGCCCCGTTGCTGCCCGTCGAACGCGTGACGACCGTCTATGAGACGACCGAACGCCCCATCGTCCCTGTCCTGGCCGAGATGGAGATGGCCGGCATCCGCATCGACGCCGAGGTGCTGCGCCGCATGTCCGGCGCCTTCGCGCAGAAGATGGCCGGGCTGGAGGATGAGATCTACGCCCTGGCCGGCCAGCGGTTCACCATCGGCAGTCCCAAGCAGTTGGGCGAGATCCTGTTCGACAAGATGGGCATGACCGGCGGCAAGACCGGCAAGACCGGCGCCTTTTCCACAAGCGCCGACGTGCTTGAGGATCTGGCCGCCGAGGGCCACGACCTGCCGTCGCGGATCCTTGACTGGCGGCAGATCTCCAAGCTGAAATCGACCTATACCGACGCGCTGCCGACCTTCGTGAACCCGGATACGGGCCGCGTCCATACCAGCTATTCCATCGCGGGCGCGCAGACCGGGCGGTTGGCATCCACCGACCCGAACCTACAGAACATCCCCGTGCGGACCGATGAAGGCCGCCGCATCCGGGAGGCCTTCATCGCCGCCGAGGGGCATCGCCTCGTCAGCCTCGACTACAGCCAGATCGAATTGCGGATCCTGGCCCATGTCGCCGACATCCCGGCGCTGAAGCAGGCCTTCCGCGAAGGCATCGACATCCACGCCATGACCGCCAGCCAGATGTTCGGCGTCCCGGTTGAAGGCATGGACCCGATGATCCGCCGCCGCGCCAAGGCGATCAACTTCGGCGTGATCTATGGCATCTCCTCCTTCGGCCTGTCGCGCAACCTGCGCATCCCGCGGGCCGAGGCGCAGAACTTCATCGACACCTATTTCCTGCGCTTCCCGGAAATCCGCGCCTATATGGACCGGACGGTGGCCGACGCGAAGGCAGACGGCAGCGTGCGCACCCTGTTCGGGCGGCGCATCAACACGCCCGGCATCAACCAGTCCGGCCCGGCGGCGGGCGGCGCACGGCGCGCGGCGATCAACGCGCCGATCCAGGGTGCCGCCGCCGACATCATCCGCCGCGCGATGATCCGGATGCCCGCGGCCATTGCGCACCTGCCGGCGCGGATGCTGTTGCAGGTCCATGACGAACTGGTCTTCGAGGTGCGAAATGACGCCGTGGACGATCTGATCGCGGTCGCCCGCGACATCATGGAAGGTGCCGCCGAACCCGCCGTGAAGCTGTCGGTGCCGCTGGTCGTCGACGCGGGCCATGGGATGAACTGGGCCGAGGCGCATTGATGGGCCACGGCCACACCCATGCGCACGGCCACGGCCATCATCACCATCATCATGGCGATGCCGCCATCGGCTGGGCGGTCGTCGTCAACCTGGCGCTGACGGCGGCGCAGATCGTCGGCGGATATGCCGCCGATTCGACGGCGCTGATCGCCGACGGCATCCACAACCTGTCCGACGCCCTGGCGCTTGTGCTGGCCTTCGGCGCGCGCAGGCTGTCGCGCCGGGCCGCCACGCCGGACTGGTCCTATGGCTGGGGCCGGGCGGAAATCGTCGCGGCCTTTGTCAACTATCTGGCGCTGATCGCGATTTCGATCTGGCTGGCCGCCGAGGCGCTTGGCCGCCTGGCCGAGCCGCCGCAGGTGGCGGGCGGGCTGGTCATGGGGCTTGCGGCCTTTGCCCTGGTCGTGGATCTGGCGACCGCCGCGCTTGTGTATCGCGCGGCCAAGGACAGCGCCAATATCCGCGCGGCCTTCCTGCACAACCTGGCCGATGCGGGCGTGTCGGTTGCCGTCATCGCGGGCGGCGCGCTGATCTGGGCCTTTGGCTGGAACCTCGCTGACCCGATCCTGACGCTGGCGATCTCGGTCGTGATCCTGTGGCATATCGGGATGGAGATCGGCCCGGTCTTCCGGATGCTGATGCTTGCTGCGCCGCCGGGCAGCGATCCAGGTGCGGTCCTGTCAGCCCTGCGGGGTCTGCCGGGCGTGACGGACGCCCATCACCTGCACCTGTGGCAGATCGACGAAAAGCGCGCGGCGGCATCGGTCCATCTGGTCGTCGGGGGCAATGATCCCTTCGCCATCACCCGCGCGGCCAAGGAGATGCTGGCCCATGACCACGGCATAGCCCATGCCACCATCGAGATCGAGCCGCCGGAAGCCTGCGCCGACCACAGGGCGCACCGTCACGCCTGAGATGCGGTGCGTGTGAACACGCACCCTACACTGCCGACGAATGGCTGGTTGGCGCGGCCAAGTAGGCGTCCAGCATGTTGGCGACCATGCGCGCGAGCGGACGGCCCTCGGGCGTGATCCGCAAGCCCCAGGGGCCACGCTGGACCATGTTGCCGAACTGCGCGACCACGGGATCGAAGGCCTGCTGCAACTGGGCGGGCGTCAGGCCGTAGTCGCGGGTCATTTCCTCCGCATCGACCCGGAAATCGCACATCACCTGCTCGATCATCCGGCCGCGCCAGTGATCCTCGGGCGTGAAGGCATGGCCCTTCGTATAGGGCAGGCGGCCTTCGCGGACATGGCCCGTATAGGCCCCGGTCGCGGGGGCGTTCTGCGCGTAACCCTGCGGGAAGCGCGAGATCGAGGACGCGCCAAGCCCCAGCAGCACCTGCGCCCCGTCGTCGGTATAGCCCTGGAAGTTCCGCCGCAACCGGCCTGCCTTCTGCGCCAC
>JAPSIP010000199.1 GCA_031178645.1 Paracoccus sp. (in: a-proteobacteria)
AAATTTTCCTCGGAGGGCTGGCCCAGCCAGGGGGCCTGCGCGCCGGTAGCCAGGATCACCGCATCCGCCGTCACCACGCGCCCGCTGTCGCAGGTGGCCGTGAAGGGACGGTTTTGCAGGTCAAGCGAGGTCACCATGTCGATCACGATGTCGGTGCCCATGGCGCGGGCGTGCTCCTCCATCTTGACCATCAGTTCGGGGCCCTGAATCTCGGTTTCGCCGGGCCAGTTTTCGACTTCCGTGGTGATGGTCAGCTGTCCGCCCGGCTGCATTCCCTGGATCAGCATCGGATTCAGCATGGCCCGCGCCGCATAGACGGCGGCGGTATAACCAGCGGGGCCGGACCCCACGATCAGAAGTTTCACATGCGTGCGTTCGGTCATCTTGCGTCCCATCCGGTGTTTGTGCATGAGGTAGTCCTTCCGCCCGGAAATCGCAACGCAGGACGCGCCCAGAAAGAATGTTGCGCGCAACATGCCCCCATTGTAGTTTCCGGCAACTTGCAAGACCCGATCAAGAAAGAGCAGCATGGCCGGCGCGAAACTGGATGACATCGACCGCAAGATTCTGGCCGAACTTCAGGCCGACGGCCGGATGACCAATGTCGAACTGGCCCGCCGCGTGGGCATATCCGCGCCCCCCTGCCTGCGCCGCGTCCGCGCGTTGGAGGAAACGGGCTTCATCCGCGGATACCACGCCGACATCGACGCGCGCGAATTGGGCTTCGAGGTGCAGGTCTTCGCGATGGTACGCCTAGCCAGCCAGTCCGAACGCGACCTGTCGGCCTTCGAGGCCCTGGTGCAAGGCTGGCCCCTTGTCCGCGAGTGCCACATGCTGAACGGAGAGATCGACTTCATCCTGAAATGCGTCTCGCCGGATCTTTCGACCTTCCAGCGGTTCCTGACGCAATCGCTGACGGCGGCCCCGAACGTGGCCAGCGTTAAGACATCCCTGGTGATCCGGGCCGCGAAGGATCAGCCGGGCGTGCCGTTCGAGGTGGTCGAGGAACGGGTGCGGGAGGCGGGGTGAAGGACGGGGCCAGCCCCCGTACCCCCGGAATATTTCAGCCAGAATGAAGATCAGCGCGCCGCCACCCGCCGCTCGATCGCTTCCCAGATCGCCTCAGCGGCGTTGATGCCGTCGAACCGCTCCAATTCCTGGATGCCGGTGGGTGATGTCACGTTGATTTCCGTCAACCAGCCGTCGATCACGTCGATGCCGGTGAAGATCAGGCCCTTTTCCCGCAGGACCGGGCCGATGCGCTTGCAGATTTCGTATTCGCGGTCGGTCAGGCCAATCTTTTCGGCGCGGCCGCCGACATGCATGTTGGACCGGGCCTCGCCGGTCTGGGGCACACGGTTGATGGCGCCGACGGGTTCGCCATCCACCAGGATGATGCGCTTGTCGCCCTTGCTGACGGCGTGGATGTATTTCTGGGCGATCATCGGTTCGCGGTTGATGCCGGCAAACAGTTCCAGCAGCGCCGACAGGTTGCGGTCCTCGGGATCGAGGTGGAAGACCCCTGCCCCGCCATTGCCGTAAAGGGGCTTGACGATGATGTCGCCGTGCCGGTCGCGGAAGCGGCGGATGGCGGCAGGGTCGCGGGCGATCATGGTGGGCGGCGTCAGGTCGGGGAAATCCAGCACCATCAGCTTTTCCGGGCAGTTCCTGACCCAGAAGGGATCGTTCACCACAAGCGTTCCTGGATGCACCCGGTCAAGAAGATGGGTCGAGGTGACATAAGCCATGTCGAATGGCGGGTCCTGCCGCAGCCAGACGACGTCGAAGTCGGACAGGTCCACCTCGGCCCAGTCGCCGAAGGTGACGTGGTTGCCCTGCTCGCGCCGCAGGGTGATCGGGCGGCCGCAGGCGATCACCCGGCCCTCGTCATAGCGCAACTGGTCCACGGTGTATTGGAACAGCCGATGGCCGCGCGCCTCGGCCTCCAGCCCGATGCGGAAGGTGCTGTCCCCCGTGATCGAGACATGTTCGATCGGGTCCATCTGCAGGGCGACATACAGGCTCATCACATCCTCCTTGGGGCGGCACAGGGACGCTTGTCGCCCGGCCATTTGCGGGATGCAAGCCGCCGCTGCATTGACTTGCACGCGCTTTGCACCAAGTGATAGACGGGCGTCGATTTTGTGAAAGCTGGCCGATGGCCTGCAAGAAAGGCAAGACCGCATGGCGATGGACAAGACCAGCTTCGACCGCGATGACCTGCTGGCCTGCGCGCGGGGCGAGTTGTTCGGCCCCGGCAACGCGCAACTGCCCGAGCCGCCCATGTTGATGATGGACCGCATCACCGACATCTCGGAAGACGGCGGGGAACATGGCAAGGGCCATGTGGTGGCCGAATTCGACATCACCCCCGACCTGTGGTTCTTTGCCTGCCATTTCCCGGGCAATCCCATCATGCCCGGCTGCCTGGGCCTGGACGGGCTGTGGCAGCTGACCGGGTTCAACCTGGGCTGGCGCGGCTGGCAGGGGCGCGGCTATGCCCTGGGCGTCGGAGAGGTCAAGCTGACCGGCATGGTCCGCCCGGACCGCAAGCTGCTGCGCTATTACGTCGATTTCACGAAGGCCGTGCAGACGCGGCGCCTGACCATGGGCGTGGCCGACGGCCGTGTCGAGGCGGATGGCGAGACCATCTACCAGGTCAAGGACATGAAGGTCGCGCTGTCGTCCAACTGACGGCAGCACACTGAACACAAGCAAGGAGGAAGGCCCATGCGACGCGTCGTCATCACCGGCCTTGGTATCGTCTCGCCCATCGGCAACAATGCCGACGAGGTGACGGAAAGCCTGAAGGCGGGCCGGTCGGGCATCGTCTTCGCGCCCGAATATGCCGAACACGGGTTCCGCAGCCAGGTCCACGGGATGCCCCAGATCGTGCTGGAGGATCACATCGACAAGCGCAACCTGCGCTTCATGGGCCCGGGCGCGGCTTATAACTTCCTGGCCATGGAACAGGCGATCAAGGATTCGGGGCTTGAGGAAGGCGACGTGTCCAACCATCGCACCGGGCTGATCATGGGATCGGGCGGGCCGTCCACCAGCAACTTCTTCCTGGCTCACCAGACCGTCATCGAAAAGGGCAGCCCCAAGCGCATGGGTCCGTTCATGGTGACGCGCTGCATGTCGTCCACCAATTCGGCCTGCCTTGCGACGCCCTTCAAAATTAAGGGCGTGAACTACTCGATCACCTCGGCCTGTTCCACATCCGCCCATTGCATCGGCAACGGGGTCGAACAGATCCAGCTGGGCAAGCAGGACATCGTCTTTGCCGGCGGGGGCGAGGAACTGGACTGGACGCTGTCCTGCCTGTTCGACGCGATGGGCGCCATGTCTTCGAAATACAACGAAACGCCCGAAACCGCGTCCCGACCCTATGATGGAACCCGCGACGGCTTCGTCATCGCGGGCGGCGGCGGCGTGGTCGTGCTGGAGGAGCTGGAGCACGCCAAGGCTCGCGGCGCCAAGATCTATGCCGAAGTGACCGGCTATGGCGCGACCAGCGACGGCTATGACATGGTCGCCCCGTCCGGCGAGGGTGGCGAGCGGTCGATGCGGCTGGCCCTGGACACCTTGCCAGAAGGGCGCAAGGTCAGCTACATCAACGCGCACGGGACCTCGACCCCGGTGGGCGACGTGGGCGAGGTCAAGGCCGTGCGCCGCATCTGGGGCGAGGGAAACACCCCGCCGATCAGTTCCACCAAGTCGCTGACCGGCCATTCGCTGGGCGCAACCGGTGTGCACGAGGCGATCTACAG
>JAPSIP010000200.1 GCA_031178645.1 Paracoccus sp. (in: a-proteobacteria)
GGCGGTCGATCGGATAGCCCGTGCCCGCAAGCGCGGCCGCACCCAGAGGCGATTCGTTCATCCGCTTGCGCGCATCCTGAAAGCGCGACAGGTCGCGGCCGAACATCTCGACATAGGCCATCATGTGATGGCCCCAGGTCACGGGTTGCGCGGTCTGCAGATGAGTAAATCCCGGCATCACCCAATCGGCCCCCGCCTCAGCCTGCGACAAGGCGGCGCGGATCAGCGCCTTCAACGCGTCAATGGCCGCATCGCACTGGTCGCGCACCCACAGCCGGAAATCCGTCGCAACCTGGTCGTTGCGCGACCTGCCCGTATGCAGCCGCCCGGCCGGCTCGCCGATGACCTCCTTCAGCCGCGCCTCGACATTCATGTGGATGTCTTCCAACTCGGTGCGGAAGGGGAAATCGCCCGCCTCGATCTCTGACAAGACGGTGAGCAGGCCTTCCCTGATTGCCTGCGCATCGGTATCGCTGATGATGCCTTGTGCGGCCAGCATGGCGGCATGGGCCCGGCTGCCCCGGATGTCCTGGGCGTAGAGCCGCCGGTCGAACCCGATCGAGGCGTTGATCGCCTCCATGATCGCGTCGGGACCTGCGGCGAAGCGCCCGCCCCACATGCTGTTGGCGGAATCCTGTTGCGGCCGGTCGGTCATAGGCGCGTCCTTCGGAGGTCTTCATGCTGCGTTCCGCCCTGCTTTATACGGCACTGCTTTTCGGTGCAAACGCCGCCTTCGCGGGGGCGGTGGACTGGCAGGCCGCCCGGGACGCGGGCCTGGTCAAGCTGGTCCCGGCCGAGGAACCCGCGCCGGTGTCCGAGGTGGAGTTCACCGATCCAGAAGGCGGCACGCATACCCTTGCCGACTACGGGGGCAAGGTCGTGCTGCTGAACTTCTGGGCCACCTGGTGCGCGCCCTGCCGCGAGGAGATGCCCTCTCTCGACGCCCTCCAGGCCGATATGGGCGGCGAGGATTTCGAGGTCGTGGCGGTGGCCACCGGCCGCAACGCCCCCGACCGCATCGACAAGTTCTATGCCGAGACCGGCCTGCAGAACCTGCCCGTCCTGCTGGACCCGCGCCAGCAGCTTGCCCGCGACATGGGCGTTGTTGGCCTGCCAGTCACCGTCCTGATCGACCGCGAGGGGCGCGAGGTCGCGCGCCTTCTGGGCGAGGCCGACTGGAGCAGCGAACCCGCCAAGGCCGTCATCCGGCAGCTTGTGGCGGAATAAGCTGGGCGTGGCGATGGCAGGTGGTGACATGATCATTCACCATCCCGGTCGCCTGCATGAAGGCATAGGTGATCACCGGCCCACAAAAGTTGAAGCCGCGCTTTTTCAGCGCCTTCGACATCGCGGTGGATTCCGGGGTCGCGGTTGGCACCTCGGCGCCGCTGGCGAAGTTGTTCTGGATTGGCTGGCCGCCGACGAAGGACCACAGGAAGGGGGCGAAGCCTTCCTGCGCCTCGATCTCAAGGAACCGCTGCGCGCCGCGAACGGCTGATTCGATCTTGCCGCGATGGCGGATGATGCCCGGGTTCTGCAGCGCCCGGTCGATCCGCGCATCGTCCCAGCGGGCCACGCGCTCGGGGTCGAAATCCTCGAACTCGGCGCGGAAGGCGTCGCGCTTGCGCAGGATGGTGATCCAGGACAGCCCGGCCTGAAAACCGTCCAGCACCAGCTTTTCCCACAAGGCCCGCCCATCGTATTCGGGCACGCCCCATTCAGTGTCGTGGTAGGCGACATACAGCGGGTCGGTCCCGCACCAGGCACAGCGGCTGGTCATGAAGCATTAACCCTTAATCAACAATTCCCTACGTGTTTACCGCAAATTAGGCGATCAATGCGAGAAGGGAACACGGAATGATTGCGTGACAAGGGGCCAGACGTGACCGACGCGAAACAACCCGGCAAGGGATCTCCGCTGGATTTCGCCGTGGACCAGCAAAGCAGGCTGACCCTGCCGGCGGTCAGGCTGGCGGTCGAAAAGGGCAATGGCGTGCTGGCCTTCCAGCCCGTGGTGCAATCGCAACGGACCAGCCGCCCCGCCTTTTACGAAGGGCTGATCCGCATCATCGACGAATCGGGGCGCATGGTGCCCTTGCGCGACTTCATGCCGGTGGCGGAAACGACCGAACTCGGCCGTCAGATCGACTGCCTGTCGCTGTCCCTGGGCCTGAAAGCCCTGTCCGAGGAAACGTCGCTGCGGCTGTCGATCAACATGTCGGCGCGCTCGATCGGCTATCCGGCCTGGATGGACACCCTGCGCCGGGGCGTTTCCGCCGACCCCCAGGCGGCCGAGCGGCTGATCCTGGAAATCACCGAAAGCTCGGCCATGGGCCTGCCGGACGAGGTAAAGGCCTTCATGCGCGAGGTGCAGCGATACGGGATCGGCCTGGCGCTTGACGATTTCGGGGCGGGCTATACCTCGTTCCGCTATCTGCGCGATTTCTGCTTCGACATGATCAAGATCGACGGCCAGTTCATCCGCGAGATCGCGACCCATCCCGACAATCAGGTGCTGACCCAGGCGCTGATGTCCATCGCGCATCACTTCGACATGTTCACCGTTGCCGAGATGGTCGAAACCGCCGATGACGCGGCCTTCCTGATCGACAACGGCATCGACTGCCTGCAGGGCTATTACTTCGGCGCGCCGACCATCGCGCCCCCCTGGAAGTCCCCGCCTTCCGTCGCCCTGCGCTAGGGGGGGTATCAGACTTTCCGCCGATATGCTTGACGCCACGGCATGAACCCGCATCCTGTCCACGATTCGCCAGTTGTCTGGCATCAAGGGAAGGAGCCCGTCATGACCAAAGCCGTAATCGTTTCCGCCGCCCGCACTCCGGTCGGCAGTTTTATGGGGTCGTTCGCCAACATCCCGGCGCATGACCTGGGGGCTGCCGTCCTGCAGGAAGTCGTGGCCCGCGCCGGGATCGACCCGGCCGAAGTCAACGAAACGATCCTGGGGCAGGTGCTGACCGCCGGCCAGGGCCAGAACCCCGCGCGCCAGGCGCATATCAAGGCCGGCCTGCCGCAGGAATCCGCGGCCTGGGGCATCAACCAGGTTTGCGGATCGGGTCTTCGGGCCGTGGCGCTTGCGGCCCAGCATGTGATCCTGGGCGATGCGCAGGTGGTGCTGGCGGGCGGCCAGGAAAGCATGTCGATGTCGATGCACGCGACCTTTCTGCGCGCCGGGCAGAAGATGGGCGACATGCAGATGGTCGACACGATGATCCGCGACGGGTTGTGGGACGCCTTCAACAACTATCACATGGGCACCACGGCGGAAAACGTGGCCCAGAAATGGCAGATCAGCCGCGACCAGCAGGACGAATTCGCCCTTGCGTCCCAGAACAAGGCCGAGGCCGCGCAGAAGGCCGGTCGCTTCGATGATGAAATCGTGGGTTATACCGTCAAGACCCGAAAGGGCGATACGGTCGTGGACAAGGACGAATACATCCGTCACGGCGCGACCATCGACGCCATGCAGAAGCTGCGCCCGGCGTTTTCCAAGGACGGCTCGGTCACGGCCGGTAACGCATCCGGCCTGAACGACGGCGCGGCGGCGGTCATGGTGATGACCGAGGACGAGGCAAACCGCCGCGGCCTGACGCCCCTGGCCCGCATCGCCTCCTGGGCCACGGCGGGTCTGGACCCGGCGATCATGGGCACCGGCCCGATCCCGGCGAGCCGCAAGGCGCTGGAAAAGGCCGGATGGTCCGTGGGCGACCTGGACCTGGTCGAGGCGAACGAGGC
>JAPSIP010000201.1 GCA_031178645.1 Paracoccus sp. (in: a-proteobacteria)
TTCGTTGCCGGGCAGGGCATCCTCGGGGATCATCACCTGGCGCTTGGACATCCAGGGCACATGGGCATAGCCGTAAAGCGCCACCCGGTCGGGCGACAGGGCCAGCAGCTTCTGCACGGTTTCCGAGATGCGGCTGCGGTCCTGATGCGGCAGGCCATAGAGGATGTCGGCATTCAGGCTGGCGATGTCGTGGCTGCGGATCAGATCGACCGCCTGGCCCGTCAGCTCGAAGGACTGCTGGCGGCCGATGGCGTCCTGGATCTTGGGATCGAAGTCCTGCACCCCGATCGAGGCGCGGTTCATGCCCGATGCCGCAAGCGCGGCCATGCGCGGGGCGTCGATCTCGGACGGGTCGATCTCGACCGAGAACTCGGCCCCTTCGGCCATCGGCACCACGTCGAAGATGGCATCCGCCACGCGGCGCATCTGGTCGGGCGGCAGCAGCGTGGGCGTTCCCCCGCCCCAGTGCAGGCGCGACAGCCGCACCCCGCGCGGCAGGTGGCGGCGCAACAGGTCCAGTTCCGCCAGAACCGTGTCGGCATAGGCAATGACCGGGTCCAGCGTCTTTGTGCCCTGGGTCCGGCAGGCACAGAACCAGCACAGCCTGCGGCAAAACGGCACGTGAAGATACAGCGAGATCGCCGCGCCCTCGGGCATGGATTCCAGCCAACCCGTGACCATATTGGCATTCATGCCTGGTTTGAATTGTGTCGCGGGGGGATAGCTCGTGTAGCGCGGAACGCGCGAATCGAACAAGCCCAGCCGCTTCAGTTGCGAAACATTGCTCATGGGATTAGCATTAGGTGACAACGCGCGAGAATGCCTTGACCCAGATCAACCAGAAATCCCCCGGCCACGACACCGGGGAACGCTGTGGCGAGTGCCCGATCCGGTACCGCGCAGTTTGCGCCCATTGCGAGACGGACGAGCTTGCGCTGCTTGAGGGCATGAAGTTCTATCGCAGCTTCGAGCCGGGCCAGCCGATCGTCTGGGGGGGCGAGCAGATGGATTTCGTGGGCTCGGTCGTCACGGGGGTGGCGGCCCTGACCCAGACGCTCGAGGACGGGCGGACGCAGATGGTGGGCCTGCTGCTGCCCAGCGATTTCCTGGGGCGCCCCAGCCGCGACATCGCCGCCTATAACGCGACGGCCGCCACAAGGGTCGTGATGTGCTGTTTCCGCCGCAAGCCCTTCGAGCAGATGATGCGGCAAACGCCCCATGTCGCGCACCGGCTGCTGGAGATGACCCTGGACGAACTGGACGCGGCGCGCGAATGGATGCTGCTTCTGGGCCGCAAGACGGCGCGGGAAAAGATCGCATCCTTCATCGCCATCATCGCCCGGCGCGAGGCCACGCTCTTGAAGCGCAATCCCGGCGGACGGATGCGGATCGAGCTGCCGCTGACGCGCGAGGCGATGGCCGACTACCTGGGCCTGACCCTTGAAACCGTCAGCCGCCAGATCAGCGCCCTGAAACGGGAAGGCGTGATCGAACTGGAAGGCAAGCGCACCATCGTCCTGCCCGACTTCGGCCGGCTGGTCGAGGAATCAGGCGATGACGCCGATGGCGGGTACTTCAGCTAAAGCCAGTCCTTGGGGATCGCGGGAATGGCTGCGACCAGCGACCGGCTGTGGTCGTGCCGGGGCGTGTCCAGGATCCTTTGGGTTGGTCCTTCCTCGACGATGCGGCCCGCCTGCATGACCAGGACGCGGTCGGTGATGCCGCGCACGACAGACAGGTCGTGGCTGATGAACAGGTAGGACAGCCCGTGATCCCTCTGTAGCCGGGCTAGCAGGTCCAGCACCTGCGCGCGGACCCGCACGTCAAGTGCGCTGACGGCCTCGTCCAGGACAATCAGGGCTGGACGGATAATCAGGGCGCGGGCGATGGCCAGGCGCTGCCGCTGGCCGCCGCTGAACTGGTGGATGAACTTGCGGGCGTCCGTTGGCTGCAGCCCGACCTCGGCCAAGGCGGTTGCCACGCGGTCGCGCCAGTCAGGCGGGCGGCCGGTCAGGTGGAAGGGTTCGGCCAGCAGGCGGTCCACCCGCCAGCGGGGATCGAAGCTGCCGAAGGGATCCTGGAACACCACCTGCATCCGGGCGCGCAGGCCGCGCGGCATTCGGTGGCCTGCCGCCACCTCCTGCCCGTCAAGCGTGATGCGCCCGGCCTGTAACGGCTCCAGCCCCAGGATCGCGCGGGCAAGGGTGGACTTGCCGCAGCCCGACTCCCCCACCAGCCCCACGCTTTCGCCGCGCCCGATGGTCAGGCTGATCCCGTCCAGGGCGCGAAGGCCGCCATTAGCGGTGCGATAGTCGCGGACCGCCCCCGCCACCTGGACAAGCGGCGTCGGAAAGCCATGCGGGGGCCGTGCCGGGGCAGGGCGCGAGGCGTCAAGAAGCTGGCGGGTATAGGGATGGCGGGGATGGCGGAATAGCGGTCCGGTCGGGCCTTCCTCGACGATCCGTCCGTCCTGCATCACGGCCACCCGATCGGCCATCCCAGCCACGACGGCCAGGTCATGCGTGATCAGCAGCAGGGCCATCCCCTCGTCCCGGACCAGATCCTTCAGCAGATCCAGGATCCGCGCCTGGGTAGTCACATCGAGGGCGGTCGTGGGTTCATCGGCAATCAGCAGGTCGGGACGCAGCGCAATGGCAAGGGCGATAGATACCCGCTGGCGCTGCCCGCCCGACAGTTCATGCGGGTAAAGGCCCAGCGGAAACCGCGGCGCGGGCAGGCCCATGCGATCCAGCCGTTCCCGCGCCTGAGCCAGGGCGGCGCGACGGTCCAGGCCACGGTGCAGGCGCAGCACCTCGGCCACCTGGTCGCCGATGGTCATCAGCGGGTTCAGCGCAGTCATCGGTTCCTGGAAGATCATGCCGATGCGCGCGCCCCTGATCCGGCACAACTCGCGTTCCGGCAGGGCCAGCAGGTTTCGCCCCTCCAGCGTGACCTGCCCCATGGCCCGCGCCCGCCGCGGCAGAAGCCCCATCACCGCCAGCGCGGTCATCGACTTGCCGCTGCCCGATTCACCCACCAGTCCCGTCACCTGGCCCGGTGCCAGATCCAGCGACACGCGATCCAGCACCCTCCGCCCGTCAAGGGCCACGGACAGATCCGCGACCCGGATCACCGCATCACCCGCAGCCGGGGGTCCAGCCTGTCGCGCAGACCGTCGCCCAGCAGGTTCAGCCCCAGCACGGTCAGCACGATGCAGAGGCCCGGAATGATCGCCGCGTGCGGGGCCAGCGACACCATCGTCTGCGCCTCGGCCAGCATCCGGCCCCAGCTTGGGGTCGGGGGCTGGGCGCCAAGGCCCACGTAGGACAGCCCGGCCTCGGCCAGGATGCCAAGGCTGAACTGGATGGTGGCCTGCACGATCAGCAGGCTGGCGATGTTGGGCAGGACATGCTGGACGCTGATCAGGGCCGCGCCCTTGCCCGCCACCCGCGCCGCGCGGATATAGTCCAGCACCCAGATCGGCAGCGCCGCGCCGCGCGTCACGCGGGCAAAGACCGGGATGTTGAAGATGCCGATGGCGATCATCGCATTCGTGGCGGACGGCCCCAGAACCGCCGTGATCAGGATCGCGATCACCAGCGACGGGAAGGCGAAGACCAGGTCATTGGCCCGCATCACGACCTCGTCCACCCAACCGCCGCGCCGGGCCGCTGCCAGAAGTCCCAGCGGCACGCCGAAGGCCATGCCGACCGCCACTGCGACAAGCGCCACCGCAAGCGAGGTCTGCGCC
>JAPSIP010000202.1 GCA_031178645.1 Paracoccus sp. (in: a-proteobacteria)
CTGATCCACAAGTTCGAATGCGGCTTCGCGCAGGGCTTCAAGGCCGCCAAGCCCGACGGCACGGTGCTGATCAACTATACCGGCACCACGCCTGCCGCCTGGAATGACCCGGTCAAGGGCGGCGAACTGGCCCGCGCTCAGATCAGCCAGGGCGCCGACGTGATCTATGCCGCGGCCGGCGGCACCGGCATCGGCGTGCTGCAAACGGCCGCGGATGAAGGCATCCTGTCCATCGGCGTGGACAGCAACCAGAACCATCTGCATCCGGGCAAGGTCCTGACCTCGATGGTCAAGCGCGTGGACAACGCGGTCTACGACGCCTTCAAGACCGGCGTGGAGCCGGGCGTCAAGGTTCTGGATCTGCAGGCCGAGGGCGTGGATGTCGCCATCGACGACAACAACCAGTCGCTGGTCACGCCGGAAATGCAGGCCGCCGTCGATGACGCCCGCGCCAAGATCGCCAGCGGAGAGATCGCGGTCCACGACTACATGACCGACAACACCTGCCCGGTCCAGTAATGGCACCCGATATGCAGACAGGGGGGCGGCTGGCAACGGCCGCCCCTGCGGCGATTGAACTGCGCGGCATCTCGAAGTCCTTCGGGCCGGTCCAGGCCAACCGCGACATCCACCTGCGCGTGGAAAAGGGCACGATCCACGGCATCATCGGTGAAAACGGCGCGGGCAAGTCCACGCTGATGTCGATCCTCTATGGCTTCTACAAGCCCGACAGCGGCGAGATCCTGGTCAACGGCCGGCCCCTGACCATCACCGACAGCCAGACCGCGATCCGCGCGGGCATCGGCATGGTCTTCCAGCATTTCAAGCTGGTCCAGAACTTCACCGTCCTGGAAAACATCATCCTGGGGGCCGAGGAAGGCCGCTTGCTGCGCCCGTCCCTGTCCAAGGCGCGCGGCGTGCTGAAGCGGCTGGCCCAAGAATATGAATTGAACGTCGATCCCGACACCCGGATCGAGGATCTTTCGGTCGGCCACCAGCAGCGGGTCGAGATCCTCAAGGCACTGTATCGCCAGGCCGACATCCTGATCCTGGACGAACCGACCGGCGTGCTGACCCCGGCCGAGGCCGACCACCTGTTCCGCATCATGGAAGGCCTGCGGGCCGAGGGCAAGACGATCATCCTGATCACCCACAAGCTGCGCGAGATCATGGAGATCACCGACACGGTATCGGTCATGCGCCGCGGAGAGATGGTGGCATCGGTCAACACCGCAGAAACCAGTCCCGAGGAACTGGCCGAGTTGATGGTCGGCCGCAAGGTGCTGCTGAACGTGCAAAAGGCCCCGGCCCGGCCCGCGCAGCCGGTTCTGGAGATCCGCAACCTGCGCATGGTGGACGATGCGGGCGTGGAACGCCTGCGCGGCATCGACCTGGACATCCGCGCGGGCGAGATCCTGGGAATCGCGGGCGTGTCGGGCAATGGCCAGACGCAGCTTCTGGAAATCCTGGGCGGCTATCCCCCGAAAGGCAGCACCGTATCGGGCGAGGTGCGCGTGAACGGCGCGCCCCTGCCGCTGGGCGGCGCGGGCTGCAACGCCGCCGAACGCCGCCGCCAAAGCATCGGCCATATCCCCGAGGATCGGCAGGCCGAAGGGCTGATCATGGATTTCTCGGCCTGGGAAAACGTGGCCTTCGGATACCATGACGCGCCGGAATACGGGCGCGGCCCGCTGATGGACCGCGACGCGATCCGCCGGGATGCGGAAGGCAAGATTGCCCGCTTCGATGTCCGCCCGCCCAGTTGCGACTTGGCCGCGCGCAACTTTTCCGGCGGCAACCAGCAGAAGATCGTCGTGGCGCGCGAGATCGAGCGTAATCCCGACCTGCTGCTGATCGGCCAGCCCACGCGCGGGGTGGACATCGGCGCGATCGAGTTCATCCACAAGCGCATCGTGGAACTGCGCGACTCGGGCAAGGCGATCCTGCTGGTCTCGGTCGAACTGGACGAGATCATGTCGCTGTCCGACCGCATCGCGGTGATGTTCGACGGCCGCATCATGGGCGAACGCCTGCCCAATGAGGCGACCACCGGCGAACTGGGCCTGCTAATGGCCGGGGTCGATCCCGCTCATGCCCCCGCCGACGCCATGCCGCCCGCCAAGAAACACGTCGACGACCTTTCCCGAGAAGTTTGAATGATCCCCAACCGCCTGGCCCTTCTTCTTCCTGCCCTGCTTCTGGCTGCAAGCTGCAGCGCCGTTCCCGTGCCCCGGATGCCCAAGATGGACATCTGGCCCGACGGCGAAGCCCCCGACCGCCTTGTCATGGCGGCCGAGGCCCGCGCCCAGACCCGCGCCCGCAACCCGGATGGCAGTTGGGCCGTGGCCGATCCGATCAGCGGGTCAGATTACCAGCAGGATTTCGCGGCCAATTGCGTGACGGCTGCCCAGGGCACCGCCTGCGCCGACCATGCGCCGGTCGAACTGCCGACCCAGGCCGCGACCGCACCCCAGGTCACCGGCCGCGTCGCCATCGCCTTTGCCGCCCTGTCCGACGGCAGCCGCTGCACCGGCGAGGCCCGCCAGGGCCAGACCCGGTCCGAGGAGAACCTGCTGGCAGTGCGCGGCTATCCCGGTGCGGGCGGCAATGTCCCCCGCGCCCGCAGCCTGGGCCGCATGGCGGGCAATGGCGACGCGATCACCTGGGACCAGATCGCGGATGCCCGCAGCTTCCTGGCGCTGTGTTCCGGCATGAAAGGCTGACCGATGGAAAAGATGCCGAAATGGGCCGACCTGCTGCTGACACCGCTGATCTCGCTGGTGTTGGCGATGGCAATTTCGGCGCTTGTGATCCTGGCCATCGGCGAAAGCCCGGTCGAGGCGCTGACGACGATGATCGACGGCGCGCTCGGCTCCAGCTATGGCTGGGGCTTCACGCTGTATTACGCGACGAACTTCATCTTTACCGGCCTTGCGGTGATGGTGGCCTATCACGCAAGCCTGTTCAACATCGGCGGTGAAGGCCAAGCAGCGATGGGGGGATTGGGCGTGGCCCTGGTGCTGCTTTCGGTGCCGCTGCCGCATTGGGCGCTTGCGCTGCCTGCCGGGATGGCCGGGGCGGCGCTGTTCGGCGCGGTCTGGGCGCTGATCCCCGCATGGCTTCAGGCCAAGCGCGGCAGCCATATCGTGATCACCACGATCATGTTCAACTTCATCGCCGCCGCCGCGCTGAACTATATCCTGGTCAACCTGCTGCGCCCCGTGGGCAGCATGGACCCGGCCTCGGCCCGTTTTCCCGAAGCCACGCACCTGCCCAAGCTGTCGGACATGGCGCTGTCGCTGGGCTTCGAATGGGGCAAGAACACGCCCGTCAACATCAGCTTCTTCGTGGCCATCGCCGCCTGCCTGCTGGTCTGGCTGCTGATCTGGCGCAGCCGCCTTGGCTTCGAGATTCGGGCCTTCGGCAAGTCCGAACCGGCCGCGCTTTACGCGGGCATCAACCCCGTGCGCATCACCGTGATCGCCATGCTGATCTCGGGTGGGCTGGCCGGGATGATGGCCATCAACAACGTCATGGGCGAGGCCGAGCGCCTGGTCCTGAACGCCGTCGAAGGTGCTGGCTTCATCGGCATCGCGGTCGCCCTGATGGGCCGCAACCATCCGCTGGGCGTGTTCCTGGCCGCGCTGCTGTTCGGCTTCCTTTATCAGGGGGGCGGTGAACTGGCCTTGTGGACCAGCATCCCGCGAGAGCTGATCATCGT
>JAPSIP010000203.1 GCA_031178645.1 Paracoccus sp. (in: a-proteobacteria)
TGCTCGTGCCGCGGGGGCTGCGCCATCCTGCCGTGGTCGCCGCCGTGGACTGGGCGCTGGACCCCGACCGCCATCCCGCGCCGGTGCCCGATCCGTCGCTGCCGCCGCCGGTCGAGGGCGTGGCGCGCCTGAACGCCGTCTTTTCCGCTGACGGACGCGACATCGCGGCCGAGATCACGGTGGCGCGGCTGCCCTCGCCCCTGGGAAAGGGGGCCACGATCGCGGTCATGGACCGATCCGCCGCCGAGGAGGCCGAGCAGATGCGCCGCGACTTCGTCGCCAATGTCAGCCACGAATTGAAGACGCCCCTGACCGCGATGATCGGCTTCATCGAAACCCTGCGCGGCCCGGCCCGCAACGACGCCCGCGCGCGCGACCGATTCCTGGACATCATGGAACGCGAAGCCGGGCGCATGAACCGGCTGGTCAGCGACCTTCTGTCCCTCAGCCGCGTCCAGGCCGAGGAACGCCGCCGTCCGCTGGGCCGGGTCGATCTGCCGCCGCTGCTGCGGGGCGTGCTGGCGACGCTGGACCCCGCCGTCCAGGCTGCCGGGGTCACGGTCGAGACGCAGGGCATCGACGGCAGCCGCGAGGTGCCGGGCGATCCCGACCAGTTGGTGCAGGTCTTCCAGAACCTGATCGAGAACGCGCTGAAATACGGCGGCTCGGGCGGCTATCTGGGTGTGGCCATGCGCCGGATCGACCATGAACCCCTGCTGCGCGGCCCGGCCTGGGCCGTCGAGATCCGCGACCGGGGCGAAGGGATCGAGGGGATGCACCTGCCGCGCCTGACCGAACGCTTTTATCGCGTGGACACGCACCGGTCGCGCGCCCAAGGGGGGACAGGGCTGGGCCTTGCCATCGTCAAGCATATCGTGAACCGCCACCGGGGCCGGTTGCGGATCGACAGCGCGCGCGGCCAGGGCAGCACCTTCACGGTGATCCTGCCCGAAAGCGCCAGCCGGGTTTGAGGTTTGCCGGTGGCGGGCGGGCCGCCCCTGGCCTATAACCGTCCAAGCTGACCCGGAGGAGCCCGCAGATGACCCAGAACCCTCAAACCGATCCCGCCAAGCTGGCGGCCGCGCGCGCCGCGGTGGCGCTTGTCCGTGACGGCATGAAGCTGGGCTTGGGCACCGGATCGACCGCCGCGATCATGGTGCGCGAACTGGCCGCCCGCGCCCGGGCCGAGGGGCTGTCGCTGCGCTGCGCCGCGACCTCGAAGGGCACCTGCGACCTGGCCGAAAGCCTGGGCCTGCCGATCGAAAGCCTGGACGAGATCGGCTGGCTGGACATGACCATCGACGGCGCCGACGAGGTCGATCCCGACCTGCACCTGATCAAGGGCGGCGGCGGGGCGCATCTGCGCGAAAAGATCGTCGCCGCCGCCAGCCAGCGGATGGTGGTCATCGCCGATCCCGGCAAGGTGGTCGAACAGCTTGGGGCCTTCCCCCTGCCGGTCGAGGTGCTGCAATTCGGCTTCGAGACGACCCGCACCCTGATCCGCCGTGCGCTGGAGGACCTGGACCTGGGCGGGCATGACGTGCTGCACCGCCTGAAGGGCAGCGAGCCCTGGATCACGGACGAGGGGAACTGGATCCTGGACCTGCATCTGGATTGCATCCCCGATCCGGTGGCCCTGGCCCGGGCGCTTGCGGCCATTCCGGGCGTCGTGGAACACGGGCTGTTTCTGGGCATGTGCCATGTCGCCATCATCGGCAAGCCGGATGGCACGGTTGTCCAGCTTGACCGCAATGCCGATATTGATGCCGACATGCTTGCGGGCGAGGGGGACTGACGTGACTTTCGACTTTGACCTGTTCGTGATCGGCGGCGGATCCGGGGGCGTCCGGGCCGCCCGGATCGCGGCGGGCGAACACGGCGCCCGCGTGGGCCTGGCCGAGGAAAGCCGCATGGGCGGCACCTGCGTCATCCGGGGCTGCGTTCCCAAGAAGCTGATGATCTTCGCCTCGCAAGCCGGCCTGATGGCCGAGGAGATGCGCGGCTATGGTTGGGAAGGCGCGCAGGCGGGGCGCTTCGACTGGCCGGTCTTCAAGCACAAGCTGGATTCCGAACTGAACCGGCTTGAGTTGATCTATACCGCGAACCTTGAAAAATCCGGCGTCCAGATCTTCCACCAGCGGGCCACCAGCGTCGATGCCCATACTGTCGCCTTGGCCGACGGCACGCAAAAGACCGCCAAGCATATCCTGATCGCCGTGGGCGGGCGGCCCGCGCTGCCCGGCATCCCGGGCGAGGAACTGGGCCTGATCTCGGACGACCTGTTCCTGCTGGAAAGCCTGCCGCGCCGGGTTCTGGTGGTGGGCGGCGGCTATATCGCCTGCGAATTCGCGACCATCCTGACGGGCCTGGGCTGCGAGACAGTGCAGGTTTATCGGGGCGATGCGGTGCTGCGCGGCTTTGACCGGCAGATGCGCGACATGGCGACCCTGCAACTGAGCGGCATCGGCATCGACCTGCGGCTGAACGTCAACCTGACGCGGCTGGAACGGGCGGGCAATCAGACCCGCGTGACCTTCACCGACGACAGCCAGGAGGATTTCGACGCGGTCATCTGGGCCACCGGCCGCGACCCCTATTCCGGCGGGCTGGGGCTGGAGAATACGGGCGTCCATCTGCGCGGGAACGGGGCGATCCAGGTGGACGAATGGTCCCAGACCTCGGTCCCGTCGATCTTTGCGGTGGGCGACGTGACCGACCGCGTGAACCTGACCCCCGTGGCGATCCGCGAAGGCCATGCCTTTGCCGACACGGTCTTTGGCGGCAGGGCGCGCAGGGTCGCCCATTCCAACATCGCAAGCGCCGTCTATCTGCGCCCGCATGAAGCCGCCTCGATCGGCCTGACCGAGGAACAGGCCTGCGCGCGCGGCGATGTCGATGTCTATGCGACCACCTTCCGCCCGATGCGGTCGATGTTCGCGGGCAGCGACGCCAAGGTGATGATGAAGCTGCTGGTCGATCCCGAAACCGATGTCGTGCTGGGCTGCCACATCTTCGGCCCCGACGCGGGCGAGATGATCCAGCTTGCCGCCATTCCCATCACCATGGGCGCGACCAAGGCCGATTTCGACGCGACGATGGCGGTTCATCCCACGGCGGCCGAGGAACTGGTGACGATGCGCCAGCCGTCCCGCCGTCACCGGCTGGAGATTCCTGCACAGGCTGCAACCGCCTGACAATTGCGACAGATGCGCGCGCAGCAGGGCTGTTCGGGTTGACATTTCGCCCTTCCGGCCCAGTTTCAAGTGACGGATTTTCGAAGAAGAAAGAAGGACCACGGATGGCAAGTCAGGGCCCTTGGGGCGGCGGAAGCGGCGGAGGAGATGACGGAGATCGCGACAAGCGTCCGGCGAACCGCCCTTGGGGACAGCAGCAACCACCAAAGGGGCCGCAGCGTCCCGGTGGCCCCCAGCAGATGCCCGAGATCGAAGAGCTGATGAAGAAGGGCCAGGAACGCCTGCGCGTGCTGATGGGCGGGCGCGGCAGCGGCAACGGTCCCAATGGCGGCGGCAACGGCGGACGCCGTGGCCCCAATGGCCCGGCCTTCCAGATGAACCGCTCGACCCTGACGATCGGCGGCCTGATCCTGCTGGCCTTGTGGGCATTTGCCAGCTTCTACCGCGTCCAGACCAACGAGCGCAGCGTCGAGTTCCTGTTCGGCCGCGCCGTGGCCGTGGGAACGGAAGGCCTGA
>JAPSIP010000204.1 GCA_031178645.1 Paracoccus sp. (in: a-proteobacteria)
CTTGACCGGCTGATGGCCATGGCGCCCTTTTCCGGGCGCGTTCCCGTCTATGCCGGCGACGACCTGACGGACGAGGCGGCGATGGCCCGCGCCCAGGCTCTTGGCGGGCAGGGCATCAAGATCGGTGAAGGCGACACTGTCGCGCAGACGCGGCTGGCAGACCCTGCGGCCCTTGCCGGCTGGCTGGACGACGCCTTGGAAAGGTTGGGCTGATGTCGCGCCTTGTTGCCATTTCGAACCGCATCCCCCTGGGCGACAGCCCATCTGGCGGACTGGTCGTCGCGCTTGAAGATGCCCTGCGCAGCTCGGGCGGGCTGTGGATCGGCTTTTCCGGCGATACCGTCGAGGATCCTTCGGACGACTTGACCTACCACGAGGGCGCGGCTTTCGGCCGGGCATCCTTCGACCTGACCCCGCAGGATCACGACGACTATTACCTGGGCTATTCCAATTCGGTCCTGTGGCCCGTCTGCCACGGCCGGTCTGACCTGATGCGGATCCTGCCGGAATATCTGGAAGGCTATCGCCGGGTGAACGAACGCATCGCGCGGCTGGTGGTCCCGCATCTGCGCCCCGACGACCGCATCTGGGTCCAGGATTACCAGCTTTTCCCCCTGGCGCAGGAATTGCGCAAGTTGGGGGTCAAGGCGCTGATCGGGCATTTCCTGCATATCCCCTTTCCCGGCCCCACCGACTGCGCAACCCTGCCGAATCCAGACGAGCTGTTCGAATGGCTGTCCCACTATGACCTTGTGGGGTTCCAGGCACAGCGCGACCTGGACCATTTCGCCACAAGCGCCCGCACGCTCACCGACCTGGAACAGCTTTCGGATACTGAGTTCCGGATCGCGGGCCGCAGCATCCGGGCCGGTGCCTTTCCCATCGGGATCGACGCCCAGGCCTTCATCGCCCTGGCCCAAAGCGCGCGAGCAGCGGACCGGATGCGAACCCTGACCGGGTCGCAGTCGATGATCGGCGTGGATCGGCTGGATTACTCCAAGGGCATCCCGCAGCGGTTCCGGGCCTTCCAGTATCTTCTGGAAAACGACCCCTCGCTGACCGAAAAGGTGATGCTGCTGCAGATCGCCCCGCCCACGCGCGAATCCGTCGATGCCTACCAGCAGATCCGCGAGGAAACCGAGCATCTGGCGGGCCGCGTCAACGGCCAGTTCGCCACCGTCAACTGGACGCCGATCCGCTTCATCCACCGCCCGATCCCCCGCGACGAACTGGCCGGGCTTTACCGGCAGTCGCGGGTGGGCCTCGTGACGCCCCTGGCAGACGGCATGAACCTTGTCGCCAAGGAATATGTCGCGGCCCAGGATCCCGCCGATCCTGGTGTGCTGATCCTGTCCCGCTTCGCCGGCGCGGCCGAACAGATGCCCGAGGCGCTGATCATCAACCCCCATGACCCCGGCGAACTGGCACAGGCCATGCAGCAGGCCATCGCCATGCCGCTGGAGGAACGGCAGGAACGCCATGACGCCCTGCTGCGCGGCGTTGTCGAACAGGATGTCGGCTGGTGGTCCGCCGCCTATCTTGAGGCCCTGGAACAGGCACGGCGCTGACCTTTCATCTTGGCGAAAATATCCCACAGGGGGCGCGGGGGACGTGAAGTCCCCCCCCTTCAGGCCTCAGCGTGCCGCCAGCAGTTCCGGCACGGACAGCAGGATGAACTCGTTCTCGGCCGCCTTGCCGATCTCTCGCCCGCCCGAAAAGGGCAGGTTGTTGTCATTGGCTACCAGGATATGGGTGTCATCGACGCGCGCCACGTTCTCGATGGTGAAGAAGGGGAAGGTGAACCGGCCATCGGCCGCCATCCCTTCGGGCGCCTTGCCGTCGGGATCGGCGATGTCCAGCAGGTCGACATGGCCGATGCGGCGGATGAAGCCTTCGTCATCCCGGCTGGCGGTATCGACCAGAACCACGTTCTTGACGCGGGCGGGCTGGGGATAGCAGGCGCCCTGGTCCGCCGCCCCCTCGGCGCAGGCCAGGGCTGCGTCGCCTTCGCCATTGTCCCGCTCGATCACCAGGGCGCGGGCCTCGTCGATGAAGTTGAAGTCGCCGATCGCCGTCGCCCTGTCCGACAAACGGAAGCGGAAGCTGTCGCCCGTCCAGTCGCCCGCGGCAGTATCGAAGGTCATCACCCGCAGGAAGCTGCCTTCCGGCTGGCCGTCCGCGCCGAGCAGCGGCTTTTCCAGCATTGCCCAAAGAAGCCCGGTGCCGGGTTGCAGGGCCATTCCCTCGTATCCGCCGGATCGCTGCGCCTGGAAATCCACGCCCGGCTGCGCGGGAACCACGATGCCCGGCGTGTCCGGCCCTGCCAGTGGCGTGCCGTCCAGCTTGGTCTGATGCACCGACATTACCCGCCCGTCACGGGCCACGCGCAGGACGAAGGGACCGAATTCGTCGCCGATCCAGATCTCGTCACCCTGGACCTGGATGCTTTCGGGATCGAAATCCGCACCGGTCAGGTAACGGCTGTCGGTTGCCTCATTGGCGATGCGGAAGGGCACCTTACGGTCGGGATCACGCAGGAACACCGTTTCCAGCCGCGCCACGCGGCCCGCGTCGAAGTCCGGCTGCATCCGGTGAAAGAACAGCATTGCATCCGGGCTGTTGGCCTTGCTGCCGAAGCCGTTGTCCGTCAGCGCGAACCACGAACCGTCCTTGTCCCGGTTCATCGCCAGTCCCGACAGGCCCTGGACCGGTTGGCCGATGAAGGGCAGCGAGATGCCGGTCTTGTGGCTGCCATAGGCAGGGCCGACATCGCCTTCGACCGACATCGGCACCTCGTTGCGGGCCTTGCCGGTGAACTTGCCCGACATCCACAGATCGCGCGGCGCATCGGCGGGGGGTATGACCATGCTGAAGGCGGGAAAGTTGGCATGGCCCGCCAGGGTCGCGGGAAAACGTTCCTCGGCCAGGGCAGGGGCGGCGGCGGTGCAGGCAAGCAGGGCAAGGGTCAGGTGCATGATCCGGTGGTCCTTTCATCTTACGAAGCCGGACCTCTAGGCAGGAAAGATGTCAGCCATGCGGCGGGATGGTGGCAGAACGGTGAAGCTGCCTCAGGACCTGCCCTGCCCGCCGCTTGACTGAGCGCGAACCTTTGCGATGCGGGCCGCCATGGCCTGGGACTTGCGCCGGTGATAGCGGCGCACAAGCGGGATCGTCAGGTAATAGGTCGCGACGGCTGCGATCCCGCCCAGAACCGCCCCCCCGGCCGCATAGGGCAGGAAGATCTCGTGCCAGAACTCGGAAAGCCCGCTCCAGCTGGTCGGACCGGGACCCACGGCGGACATGACGTTATGCCACGTTTCCGCGGTGGCATGGGCGAATTCGCGAAAGATCACCTGGGGCGACATGTCGCCCGGCATCCCCAGGATGGTCCGCCCCAGGCCCACCGCGCCAAGCGCGATAAAGGGCGTGGTCAGCGGATTGCCCGCGAAGGTGCCCACGAAGGCCGCCAGGACATTCCCCCGGATCGCCAGCGAAACAAGCGCCGCGACGATGAAGTGAAAGCCGTGCAGGGGCGTGAAGGACAGGAAGACCCCGGCCGCCATGCCGCGGGCGATGCGGTGGGGCTGGTCGGGCAGGCGGCGCAGGCGATACCACAGATAGGTCGTGGACCGGCGGAACCCGCCCGGCGGATAAAGAAACTCGCTTGCC
>JAPSIP010000205.1:0-3277 GCA_031178645.1 Paracoccus sp. (in: a-proteobacteria)
TAATCTAGTTGTTCAGATCGCCGCTATGGCATGCTAGCGTGATTCTGTTCGTGGGGCGGTCTCAAGAACGGTCTTGCTGTGCTGGAGACTGGGACGATTTCGTTCGCTGCTTCACAGAGCGTTTGTTTTCATGGTGTTCCTCGACGGAGGGAGTTTTGACGATCAACACGCGCATGACCGATTTTAAGCCCGAACTTGTCCTGCCGGACGTGGGCTTTCCCGAAGATAACAGCGATCGCGGCCTTTATCGGAATGGCGTCAAGCGGTGCATCGAAACCCTGCTTGTCCTGTTGACCTCGCCCGTCACCCTGCCCCTGATCCTGCTGATGGCGCTGCTGGTCGCCTGCGACGGGAGCAATCCCTTCTTCGTGCAGAAGCGGCTTGGCCAGAACGGCCGGGTGTTCCGCATCTGGAAGCTGCGCAGCATGGTGGTCGATGCCGAACACCACCTGAAGACACATCTTGAAAACGACCCCGAGGCGCGCAGCCAGTGGGAAAGCACCCAGAAGTTGAAGCAGGATCCGCGCGTCACGCGCATCGGGCGGCTTCTGCGCAAGACCTCGATGGACGAGCTGCCGCAGCTTCTGAATGTGATGAACGGCACCATGTCCCTTGTGGGCCCGCGTCCGATGATGGTGGAGCAGCGGCACATGTATTACGGGCGCGCCTATTACCGGGTGCGGCCGGGAATCACCGGGTTGTGGCAGATCTCGGCACGAAATGAGTCGGAATTCGTCGCAAGGGTGCGCTATGATGAGGAATACCATCGCAACATGTCCGGCTGGCTTGACCTGAAGATCCTGGCTCGGACGGTGGTGGTGGTTCTGCGCGGCACCGGTTACTGAGGTCGCGTCCTTCCCGCTGCGGGCCGTCAGAATGTCGGCCGCCGCGCCCAACGCGACGAGAGCTTTTTCGATCATGATCGCCGATGTTTTTGCCAAGCCCTTTCCCGCCCGGCGGGGAAAGCGTTTCCTTTTGTCCACCACGCTGGCCCTTGGCCTTGGCCTGGCACTTGCCGGCTGCAAGACCTCGGCCGAGAGGGCTGAGGAATATTACCAGTCCGGCCTCCAGCTTCTGGAACAGGGCGACCTGGACCGCGCCATCGTGCAGTTCCGCAATGTCTTCGACATCGAGGGCACCCATTACGAGGCCCGCAAGACGCTGGCCGACACCTATCGCGACAAGGGCGACACGGCCCAGGCCTATAGCCAATACCTGCGGCTGGCCGAGCAGTATCCCGACGACCTGGCGGTGCGGGTCGCCCTGGCGCGGATGGCCTTTGACGCCCAGCAGCCTGACGAATTCAACCGCCACGCCACCCGCGCGGTCGAGATCGCGCCCCAGGATTCCGACGTGAAGGCGCTGGACCTGGCCCGCCGCTTCCGCGACGCGGCCCTCGCCGAGGACGACAAGGCCCGCAAGTCCCTGGGCGATGAAGCGGTCCGCATGGCCGAAGAACGCCCCGACGATCCGATGCTGCTGGGCATTCTTCTGGACCGGGCCGCCAGTTCGGGGAACCTGGAAGAAGCCGACCGGCTGACCGCGCGCCTTCTGGAACTCCAGCCCGACATTCCGCAGCGCTATACCCAGCGGCTGGCGCTTCTGGCCGAACGCGGAGACAAGCCCGCCATCGAGGCGCATCTGCGCGCCACGGTCGCCAAGTTCCCCGGCAACCCCCAGGCCAAGGCCGATCTGGTCCGCTTCTATATGTCGGAAAACCAGCCGGACAAAGCCGAGGCTTTCCTGCGCGAACTGGCCGAGGCCGCGCCCCCCGACAACCCTACCCCGCATGCCGACCTGGTCCGCTTTGTCGAGATGCAGCGCGGCACGGAGGCCGCAAAGGCGGAACTGGACCGCATCATCGCCGAAGGCGGCGATCCCCTGCTGTTCCGCACGCTGCGCGCGGGCTTTGATTTCCAGGCCGGCAAGCGCGACGAGGCGATCGCCGAAATCCGGTCTGTCCTGGAAGGCGTGGCCGAACCCACCGACACCTCGCGCGATGTCAGGATCCAGTTGGCGCGGATGCTTGTGGAAACCGGCGACCTGGCGGCCGCGCGCAAAGAAGTCGATGCCGTTCTGGCCCAGAACGCCAGCCATCCCGGCGCCCTGAAGCTGAAGGCCGCCTGGGACATCCAGCAGGACAAGGTGGACGATGCCGTGCTGTCGCTTCGCGCGGTTCTGGACCAGACGCCCGAGGATGCCGAGGCGATGAGCCTGCTGGCCGATGCCTATGACCGCGCGGGCGAACCGGATCTGGCGCGCGACTACCTGTCGCAGGCGGCCAACGCCTCGAAGCACGCCCCGGCCGAGACGCTGCGGCTTGCAAGGCGCTTGATGTCCGAGGAACGCTGGCGCCCGGCCGAGGATGCGATCCTTCCCGCCTTGCGCCGGGACCCGCAGAACCTGAATCTGCTGGTAGCGCTTGGCCAGCTGTATCTGGCCATGCCCGACATGCCGCGGGCCGAAGGCGTGATCACCCGCCTGCGCGAGATCGGCAGCGAACAAGCGGTCGCCGCAGCTGAGCGGCTGGACTTGAACCGCCTTGCCAGGGAAGAAGGCGATGACGCGGCCCTGGGCTATCTGGAACAGCAGGCCAATGCGGCCGATGCCGATATCGGCGCCAAGCTGAGCCTGATCCGCGCCCAGCTGGCCTCGGGCCAGGTTCCCGCTGCGCTGACCTTGGCCCAGGACATGGTTGCCGCCGAACCCGAAAGCCGTCCCGCGCGCATGGCCCTGGCCCTAGCACAGGCCGCCAATGGCGACCTGCCCGCCGCGCGCGAAATCTTCGAAACGCTGATCAAGGAGCAGCCCCAGGAGCTGCCGCCCTATCTGGCGCTGATCCGCCTTGCTACGCAGGAGGGCGACATGGACGCGGCCCTTGCCCTGACCGACCAAGGTCTGGCTGCCATCCCCGACAGCCCGGAGCTGCTGTGGAGTAAGGCCGGCCTGATCGAGCGCAAGGGCGATTTCGAAGGCGCCATCGCCATCTATGAACAGCTTTACGCGCGCGATTCATCGTCGATCATCGTGGCCAACAACCTAGCCAGCCTGCTGGCGACCTGGAAATCCGGCGATCCGGCGGCCGTGGCCCGTGCATCCGCTGTGGCGCGGCGGCTGAAGGATACCGATGTGCCCGCCTTCATGGACACCTATGGCTGGATCCAGCACCTGAACGGCGACAGTGCCGCGGCATTGCCCTATCTGGAAGGGGCCGCGCAGGGTTTGCCGTCGGATCCTATCGTGCAGCTGCACCTGGGCGTAGTCCAGGCGGCGGTCG
>JAPSIP010000205.1:3287-3668 GCA_031178645.1 Paracoccus sp. (in: a-proteobacteria)
AAAAGGGCTTCGACATGCTGCCCGAAGGCCAGGAAGGCCAGTCGATCACCGCCGCGCGCGAGGCGCAGGCCCGGCTGGAGAACCCGGCCCCAGTCCAGGGCGCGGCAACAGCGCCCGCAGCGGGACAGGCCACGAACTGACCTTTCTTTCTCTTGAACGCCTATGGCAGGGTGTGATCCTGTGGTCACAGGGAGCGATTTTTTCTCTCCCTTAACCTCCTGCCCATGGCATTGTGGTAACAAGTGATCCCGGATGGCAAAAGACGCCAAAGGCATGGCCCGACGGGAAACAGTATAAAGGGACTGATCCATGACGATCCTGCTGCGCATCATTCTGGCCGCCGTTCTGGCGCTGCCGCTGGTCTTTGGCCAAACCGCCCTG
>JAPSIP010000206.1 GCA_031178645.1 Paracoccus sp. (in: a-proteobacteria)
CAACAAGTTCCTGGCAAAGCTGGCCAGCGACCTGAACAAGCCCAACGGCCAGGCGGTCATCACGCCCGCCCGCGGCCCGTCCTTCGTGGCCGAGCTTGCGGTCGGCAAGTTCCACGGCATCGGCCCCGCCACCGCGGCCAAGATGCAGCGTCTGGGCATTGCCACCGGCGCCGACCTGCGCGACAAGCCGGTCGAGTTCCTGCGCCAGCATTTCGGCAAGTCGGGCGACTGGTATTTCCGCATCGCGCGCGGCATCGACCATCGCCCGGTCGAGCCACACCGCATCCGCAAGTCCGTGGGGGCCGAGGATACGTTCGACCGCGACATCTTCGATTTCGACGCCGCCTGCCACGAGATCACGCCCCTGGCCCAGAAGGTCTGGCGGGCCTGCGAGGGGAAAGGGCTGACCGGCCGAACCGTGACGCTGAAGGTGAAATACGCCGACTTCCAGCAGATCACCCGCAGCCGGACATTGGCCGCCCCCGTCCACGGCGCCGAGGATCTGCGCGCCATCGCGGTCGGCCTGATGCAGCCGCTGTTCCCGGTTGAAAAAGGCGTGCGCCTTCTGGGAGTCACGCTGTCGTCGCTGGAAGATGACGGCGCCGAGGTGCAGCAGCTTTCGCTGAGCTTGCCCGGGTTCTGATTGTCGGCCGGTTGCGGCCATCCCCGGGGCCAATCGCGCCCAGTGCCCGGGCGGCCTCAGTAGGTGATCGCGGCTGTCTTGCGCAGTTCGTCCGCCGCGTGCTTGCCGAAGTCGAGAAGTCCAGATAGGCCGGGTTCTGTTCGAACAGCATGTCGGTGCCGACCTGGAACCGGCAGCCCCGCTCGGGGGCGGCGGCCAGGAATGGGGTCATCTCGGATTTCAGCACCACCTCGCCCACAAAGGCGGCGGGGTCGACGCGGGTCACGTCCACGGGCAACGGATCATCCGGGTTCATCCCCAGGGGCGAGGCGTTGACGACCAGCTCGAACCCCGCCGGATCCTTGCTGCCGGTTTCCACCCGCAGCGCGGGACAGGCCGCCAGCAGCCGCTGCGCCAGGACCTGGATAGCTGACGGATTTGGGATCGAACAGCGCCAGCCGCGCCACGGATGCTACGATGGCCGACCCCACGCCGCCCGCGCCCACCACAAGCGCGCCGATCCCGTCCAGCCGCTGCCCCTTGGCCTGGACCCCCCACACGAAGCCCTCGCCGTCGACCATCTCGGCCTCGAGTTGCCCGTCGATCCCCAGCCGCAGCGCATTGGCCGCGCCCGCGATCCGGGCCGTCACCGACACCCGGTCGGCCAGGGCAATGATGGCGACCTTGTGCGGCATGTTGATCAGCGCGCCGTGGATGTTCGATGTCGTGGATCAGGTTCAGATAAACCGCGCCCTTCTCGCGTCGCCATTCCGTTTCGAAGTAGTCGTCGGGCTTGTAGACCCAGAACATCGGATTCGCGGCAAGCGGCCTGCCGATGGCGCCATCGTCGAGGATCTGCCTGGCCCTCTGCATCAGGGGATTGTGGCGGCGGCGATGGCCGGTCAGCAGGTGGCGCCCGCCGGCTCGGCCGCCGCCACCAGCCGTTCGGCATCCGGCACTCTGTCGCAGATGGGTTTCTCGATCAGCGCGGGTAGGCCGGCCGCGATGCAGTCGAGGGCGTTCTGGATGTGCATCCGGTTGGGCGTCGCCACGATGACTCCATCCGGCCGGGCGCTTGCCGAGGCTTGTCCCGCGATTGCATCCAGGGCGCGCCATATTCCGCCGCGACCGCTTGCCCGACGGGCGACGGGTCGATGACGCAGGCCGGTTCTGCATCGCCCGATGCGGCGACATCCATCGCATGGCGCTTGCCGATCAGGCCCGCGCCCATGACGGCGATGCGAGGGTTCATGCCTCGGACCCGGCCAGCGTCACGATCCGGCGCAGCGCAAGACGATAGCCTTCGGTCCCGCAGCCCGCGATCACCCCATCGGCGCGCAGGCTGACATAGGAATGGTGGCGAAAGCCCTCGCGCTTGTGGACGTTCGAGATATGGACCTCGATCACCGGGCCGTCAAAGGCGTTAAGTGCGTCCAGGATCCCAACCGAGGTATGGGTATAGGCGGCGGGGTTGATGACGATGCCCGCGCCATCGTCGCGCGCCTGGTGGATCCAGTCGATGATCTGGCCTTCGGTGTTCGATTGCAGGAACCGCGTCTCCACGCCCAGTTCGGCTGCAAGGGCCGCGCAGTCGCGTTCGACATCGGCCAGCGTTTCGGATCCATAGATATGGGGCTGGCGTTTGCCCAGCAGGTTCAGGTTCGGGCCGTTGAGGATATAGACGAGCTTCGGCATGGGCATGACCTTTGGGGGCAGGGGCACCCGACGGCGGACCGCCGGGGCGGGGGTTTAATGGGCGATGGTGAAGGGGACGCCTTCCATTTCTGCAGGCAGTGGCGGCGGATCCATGTTCATCCAGGTGTTGTAGATGCCCTTGAATTGGGCGGTCGCTATGAATTCGGTCAGGAAGGCGTTGACCGTCTGGTTCCGGTCTGCCTCGTCCAGGCGGGTGCCGACGCCGTTATACAGCGCGGTCAGTGGCATCTTGTTATCGAACTTGCCGGGCGCGCGCCCCTCGATCCGGTTGATGTAGAACTTGTTGCCGCCCACCGCATCGACCTGGCCCGACATCAGCGCCTGAATGGCTGCCGCGTCGTCATCAAGGCGCATGATGTTCGTGCCTTCGGGCGCAAGGGCCGTCAGCGCGGTGTCCTGCGCCGCCGAACGCGGCACGTTGACGAGACAACCGGCCAGCGATTCCGGCGCCGAGAGATCCGCGTCCTTCGGGCCCACGACCGACATCTGGTTGGCCGCATAGGGGATCGAGAACCGGATCGACTGCGCGCGTTCCAGGCTCATCGCCATGGTGGCGAACAGCACGTTTACCTTGTCGGCGGTCAGCGCGGGAATGCGGTTGGCGACGGCCAGGGGCAGGAACTCGGCCTCGACCCCCAGATATTCCGCAAAGGCACGTCCCATCGCGGCGTCGTATCCGTCAGCCTCGCCCGCCGAGTTGATGCAGCCCCAGGGGAAGTTGTCGCCCTGGATGCCGATGCGGATGGTGCCGGATGCCTTTGTCTCCTCGACCGAGCGGGCCTCGGCCTGGCTGCCCGCCATGCCGGCAAGCGCCAAGACGGCGGGGGCGGCCAGGCTGGAGATTCGTCTGGAAGTCATTGGTCTCATCCCCCCTGGAATCCGTCCGGTCATCCGGCGGACGGCGGCGCTCGGGTCGCCGTCCGTCACGAGCGCCTCGCCGACGAGGACGACGCCGGCGCCCGCGGCGACGTAGCGCTGCACGTCGGCGGGGCCGAAGATGCCCGACTCGGCGACGAGGACGCGGTCGTCGGGCACCAGGGGCGCCAGCCGGCCGAAGGTCGCGGGGTCGACCTCGAGGGTCTTGAGGTTGCGGGCGTTGACGCCCACCAGCTCGGCACCGAGGGCGAGGACCCGCTCGGTCTCCTCCTCGTCGTGCACCTCGACCAGCGGCGTCATCCCGAGCTCGCGGACCTCGTCATGGAGGCGACGCAGCGGCTCGTCGTCGAGGCAGGCAGCCATCAGCAGCACCAGGTCGGCGCCGTGGACGCGGGCCTCGAGCACCTGGTAAGGGTCGACGACGAAGTCCTTGCGCAGCAGGGG
>JAPSIP010000207.1 GCA_031178645.1 Paracoccus sp. (in: a-proteobacteria)
GTTCTGGAACAGCCACAGGGCAAGCGCCAAGGTCATCGCCTGGGTCAGGATCGACAGGTAAACCCCGTTCACGCGGCTGCGGAAGGCCAGCCAGCCGAAGACCAAGGCCAGCAGGCCGGGCACCGCCACCACCAGCACCAATTGCAGCGGCAGCGAATGGGCGAAGGACCAGACCAGCGGCAGGTCGGACGATCCCACCACGCCGAAGATCTGGTTGGCGACGCCTTCCTGCAATTCGGCAGGCGTGGGCGGGATCGGGTTTCCGGCCAGCGAGGCCGCGACGATGGCTTCCGTCCGCGCATACATCAGCCATTGCCCGATCAGGTATCCCCCAAGCGCGAAGAAGGCCATCTGGCCCAGCGACAGGATGCCCAGGTATCCCCAGACTAGGTCCATCGCCACCGCCGCAAGCGCCAGGCACAGCGTCTTGCCCAGCACCTTCACGGTCGAGGTTGGGATGACGCCGCTGCCATAGGCCTGGCTCAGAGCCGTGACGGCCAGGGTGAAGACCGCCAGCACCGCCAGCACCACAAGGATCGAGGGATTGCGCAGGATGAAGGGTTGCCGGGTCAGCTTTTCGGACATGGGGTTACGCCTCTGCCGCGCGGCCGCGCTGCGGAATGATGCCGCGCGGCCGGAACTGGATGAAGATGATGATGAACAGGATCATGAACGTCTGCGCGGCAAGGGTGTTGGCGGGGTTCATGAACTCGATCACCTTGGACAGCCCGCCGATCAGCGCGGCGCCCGCCAGCGTCCCCCAGATATTGCCGACGCCCCCCACGACCACTGTCATGAAGCTTTGCACGATGTATTGCTGGCCCAGTTCTGACGTGACCTGCGCGAACAGCCCGATGGCCACGCCCGCGATGCCCGCGATGCCCGACCCCAGGCCGAACGTCATCATGGCGATGCGGTCAGGGTTGATGCCCATGCTGGCCGCCATGCCGGGGTTCTGGGTCACGGCACGGACCTCCAGCCCCAGGCGGGTGCGCTTCATGATGAACAGGAACAAGCCTAGGAACAGCAGCGCCAGCACGAAGATCGCCACCCGGATCGAGGAAATCGAGATCACGTCGTTGACGGTGATCGCCCCTTCCAGCCAGGCAGGGGCGGTCAGCGGGCGGGCCTGGGTGCCGAAGATGTTCTTGGCCAGTTGCTGCAAGGCGATGGACACGCCGAAGGTCGCCAGCAGCGTTTCCAGCGGACGGTTCGCCAGATGCCGGATCACCAGCCGGTAAAGGATCACCCCCGCGCCGAAGGTCACGGCGAAGGCCAGCGGCAGGGCCACGACCAGCGACATGGTGCGGTTGGCGATCAGGGTCTGAACGGCATAGCCGGTATAGGCGCCCATCATGATGAATTCGCCATGCGCCATGTTGATGACGCGCATCACGCCGAATGTGACGGCCAGCCCGATGGCCGCCAGGAAATAGATCGAGGCGAGCGACAGCGCGTCCAGCCCCAGGTCGATGCCGGTCATCGCCGCCAGCCGCACCTGCGCGCCGGTCTGCGCGGCGCGGGCTGCATCGGTCACGTCACTGTTCGGTTCGGCGTAGAATTCGAAGAAACGGTGGGCGTCTATGGCGGCCTCGACCTCGGCCTCGGTGGCGGCGGGGGGGACGGTGCCCGAGGCCTCGAGCGCCTCATAGGCGCGGTCGCGGGCGGCGGGATCCGAGAGGTCCGCAATAGGGATGCCACTGACGGTGCCGTCCAGGATGTTCGCGGCCAGGGCATTGCGCTGGTCGGCGGGGGTCAGGCGGGGTTGCAGCACCCCCTGGCTGGTCAGCAGGGCAATCGCCGCTTCGCGCGGGAAGTCGTCGTCGCCCACGGACAGTTCGCGGGCGATGTTGGCATCGGCGGGCTCGGCAGGCGCGGCAATGCGGCTGGTCGCCAGCAGCGGGTTCAGCGCCGCCCGGAAGTCGAGGCCGACATCGCCTGCCATGGCGTCGATCGCAGCGACGCGGGCGGCGGGGTCGGGGTCGAAGCGGATCGCCAGAAGGTCCGTCACCCGGTCCCGCTGTGCGGCCAGGGCCGGATCATCCTCGGGCGCGGCGGCGCGCAAGGCAGCCAGGTGTTCGGCCGTGCCGTCGCGGGCGATTGAGGCCAGGGCGGTGGCGCGGCGGGCGGGGTCGGGACTGGAAATCTCGCCTGCGACAAGGGCGGATTCAATGACGCCGCGCACGCCGGAATTGCGACGCAGCATCTTCGGATCGGCACCCGGAACGGGCTGGCCGGTCACGGCATCGGTGGCAGTGTCGCCATCCACGATCAGCAGCCGCCCGTCATCCGTCACCCCCAACGAGCGGTCGGCCCAGGCGGACAGCAGGGCAAGCCCCTCGGGTCCGGTGGCGGCGATCTGCGCCACCAGCGGCTCGACCGTGCGGCGCGACGGCTTCTCGATCTGGTCGAGGTTGCCGGCAATGACCGCTTCAAGCGCGGGGTTGGCCGCGGCGGGCAGCGCCAGCAGCAGCGTCAGGGCAATTGCGATCAGGGGGCGGCTCATGGGCGCGTTCCTCGGGCGAAGGGCGCGGCGCGGCCGCCCCCGCAAGGGTCAATAGTTCGACTGGACCTGCACGCAGGCGTTCGTCTCGGTGTTGAACATGCCGCAATCCTTGCCCGGCCAATCGGCGTCCAGCTTGGCCGATTCCGGCAGGAAGTCGGTCCAGGCGTCTCCCGGGACCGGTTCGGTCTGGCTGACGATGTCGAACTGGCCGTCCTCGCGGATTTCCCCGATCAGGACAGGCTTGGTCAGGTGGTGGTTGGGCAGGATCGTGGCGGTGCCACCGGTCAGGTTCGGAACCTCGACCCCCACAATGGCGTCCAGCACCGGATCGACATCGGTGGTGCCAGCCTTTTCGACCGCCGCGACCCAGGCGTTGAAGCCGATCACCGTGGCCTCCATCGGGTCGTTGGTCACGCGGTCGTCGTCACCGATGAAGGCCTTCCATTCCTCGATGAAGGCGGTGTTCGCGTCGGATTCGGCGGTCTGGAAATAGTTCCAGGCGGCCAGGTGGCCCACCAGGTTCGCGGTATCCAGGCCCGCCAGTTCTTCTTCCCCGACCGAGAAAGCCATGACCGGAATGTCGTCGGCCGAAACGCCCGCCGCCGCCAGTTCCTTGTAGAAGCCCACATTGGCGTCGCCGTTGATGGTGGACACCACGCCGACCTTCTTGCCGTCCGCGCCAAGCGCCACGACATCGGCCACGATCTTGGACCAGTCGGAATGGCCAAAGGGGGTGTAGTTGACGAAGATGTCGCCTTCCGCCACGCCCTTGCCCTTCAGATAGGCGTCCAGGATGTTGTTCGTGGTGCGCGGATAAACGTAATCCGTGCCCAGCAGCGCCCATTTCTCGACGCCCAGTTCCTCGGCCATGTAATCCACCGCCGGGATCGCCTGCTGGTTCGGCGCGGCGCCGGTATAGATCACGTTCTTCGACGATTCCTCGCCTTCGTACTGGACCGGGTAGAACAGCAGGCCGTTCAACTCCTCGATCACCGGCAGGACGGATTTGCGGCTGACGCTGGTCCAGCAGCCGAAGATCGCGTCCACCTCGCTGACAGTCAGCAGCTCGCGCGCCTTTTCGGCAAACAGCGGCCAGTCGGATGCCGGATCCACGACCACGGCTTCCAACGGACGG
>JAPSIP010000208.1 GCA_031178645.1 Paracoccus sp. (in: a-proteobacteria)
CGTGGCAGACCACGTGGTTCACGCTGATGCAGCTTGCATGTTCATAGCCGCGATAGCCGATGGTGGCCGAGGTGGCGCCCAGTTCCGCGACCCGGCGGGTGATGAAATCGTCAAGCGCGCCGGTGGTGACGCCCGGCTGGACCAGCGGCCCGACCTCGTCTAGGATCTGCGATGCCACGGCACCTGCCTTGTGCATCCCGTCGAAATCCTCGCGCGCGTGGATGCGGATGCCTTCCTTGGTGATGTGGCTCTGGTCCATCGGTGATCCTTTCATCTGGGGGCATAGATAGTCCCGCGCGGTCCCTTGTTCCAGCCCCGCACCTGCGCATAGATGCGTGGCAATACAGGTTTCAGGGGGCGGGGCAATGCAATCCGACAATCCGACGGCGGCGATCCTGGTGATCGGAGACGAAATCCTGTCAGGCCGCACGCGCGAGGGAAATGCGCATCACCTTGCGCAGGTGCTGTCCGCGACCGGCTTCGACCTGCGCGAAATCCACGTGGTGTCGGACGATCACGACCGGATCGTGGCGGCGGTGCGGGCGCTTGATGGCAGCTTGGGCGGGGATTACGACCTGCTGTTCACCTCGGGCGGGATCGGCCCGACGCATGACGACATCACGGCCGATGCGGTGGCGGATGCGCATGGCACGACGCTTGAGATCCACCCCGAGGCGCGCGCCCTGCTGCAAGCCCGTTGCGACCGCATGGGGGTCGAGCTGACCGAAAACCGGCTGCGCATGGCCCGTGTTCCCCAGGGCGCCACGCTGATCCAAAATGCCGTGTCCGCCGCGCCCGGCTTTTCGATCGGCAATACCCATGTGATGGCCGGCGTCCCCGAGGTGTTCCGGGGCATGGTGGACTGGCTGATCCCGCGCCTGTCCGCAGGCCGGCCCGTGCAGTCGCAAAGCGTCGAGGTGCGGCGCGGCGAAAGCGACGTGGCCGAGGATCTGCGCGCGGTCGCGGCCGAGTTTCCCGACCTGTCGCTGGGCTCATATCCCTTCCAGGATCCGACCGGCTGGGGCACCAACCTGGTGGTGCGCGGTCTGGATGCGGCGCGGGTGGCCCAGGCCATGTCTGTGCTGAAAGAGCGGCTGGCCCTGTGATGGATGCCGCCTTGGCCCAGGCTTTCGAGGATACCTGGCCGGCTGCCGAATATACGGATGCAGGCGGATTTCGGGTCGGGCGCGGGCTTGGGGCCGGCGGCCGGGTCAGTTCGGCGCGGGCGGTTGGCCGCTGGACAAAGGCCGACATTCCGGCGGTCGAGGCGATTCACCGACGCTGGCAGCAGCAGCCGATGTTCCGGGTCCCGGACACCGACGACGGGTTGGCGGGCGCGCTTCAGGACGCCGTTTACCGCCGCGAGACACCGACCGCGATCATGCAGGCGCCCGTCACGGCGCTGACCGGGCAGCCGATCCCCTATTTGACAACCTTCGCGATCTGGCCGCCCCTGGCGATTCAGCGGGACATCTGGAACGCGGGCAGCATCAATCCGGCGCGGCAGGCGGTGATGGATCGCGTCGCCGTCCCCAAGACCGCGATCCTGGGCCGCATCGACGACCGTGCGGCAGGCGTGGCCTTTGCGGCGGTCGCGGGCGATGTGGTGATGGTCCACGCGGTCGAGGTGCTGCCCGCCTTCCGCCGCCGGGGACTTGCCGGATGGCTGATGCGCCAGGCAGCCGTGTGGGGGCAAGAACAGGGCGCGACGCGGGTGGGGCTGGCCGTCAGCCGCGCCAACACGGGGGCGCGCGCCACCTATGACCGCCTGGGCTTTGCCGAGGTGGCGGGCTATGCCTATTTCGCCCGCGACCTATAGCGCGGCGCGGATGCTGGCGGCGATCAGGGCCGGGACCTGGGGCGCAAGGCCGATTGGGTCCAGCCGGGGGCCGGTGAAGTTCGCCTGATCCAGGGCTTCGGGCAGGTCGTCCAGCACATGTTCCGCCCGCAGCGCGAAGAAGGGCAGGCTGACCGCGCGGTCCAGCCCCTGTGCGGCATCGGCCAGGAAAGGTTCCTGTTCCACGAAGCCGGTCACGACGCGGGCGAAATGCGGCGCGATTTGTTCGGCCAGGGCGGTGGTGATGGTGAAGGACGCCTGCGACCGCTGCGATCCATGCGCCGACAGCAGCAGCGTCGTGTCCCCAGGCGCCCAGCCCTGCGCCGCCGCCGCCGCATGGGCCTGGGCCACGATCAGGCCGGGCAGGGCAGGATCGGTGCCGAAGGGCCGCAGCACCCGTGCCCCGCCGGCACCAGCCTGGGCCAGCCTCCGGGGCAGTTCGGACCGCGTGAACCAGCCCTCGGCCATGAACATCGGATAGATCAGGCTGTCGTCATCGGCCACCGCCGCAAGCGCGCCGGGCATTGCCAGCGTCGCGCCTGCGACCGGGCAGCCGGGGTCGCAGGCGGCGACGCGGGCGGCCAGATTCTCGACGGCCTGCTGCTGGGGGCCGGGATCGCCGGGCTGGCCGTGGGACACGATGACGGCCCTGCTGGTCATGGGACGCGTCATTGGCGGAAATGCCGGGCCAGGGCTTCGGCCATGGGAAATTCCTCCAAGGCTCGGGCGCGGCCCTCGGGGGACATCTTGGCGGCGGTCTTCTGGATGATGCGGTCCATCTTCTCGTCCGGGATCGCGGCCATGAAGTCGCCCAGATACCAGCGGATGAAGGTGAAGCAGATCACGTCCTCAAGCGCCTGCACCTGATCGTCGCGCTTGAGGCCCTGCTTGGTCAGCATCCTGCGGGCCTGGTCGATGTCGTCCTGGCCATAGCCCGCGTCGGCCATGATCCCGGCGATGCGGTCGGCATGGCGGCGGCCCTGTTCCTGGCGCCATTGCAGATAGCCTGCCCGGTCCATCGGATAGGCGTCGCGCGGCAGCAGCCAGCGTTCGACATGCTGGCCCCGGCAGGCGATGCGCAACGCGTCCGAGGCTTGGGGGAACAGGTGCTGCTGCTGTTCCGTCATCCGCTGGCCATAGAGCAGGTTCGCAGGCTTTCCGTCGTCCAGGTTCGGATCCTGCGCATTGGCGGCGTCGATGGCCTGGAAGGCGTGGTCAAGGCGGGTGGTCATGGCGCGTCCCTTTTTGACGTAGTTTCATCCGCTGGCGCTGTCCTTCGCAAGCGGCTAGATGGGGGGCATGACTGGATGGACCGAATATATCGCCGCCTGGGCCTGTTTTCTGGGCGCGCACATGATCCCCATGCTGCCCGGCCCGCGCGGCTGGCTGGTGGCACGGCTGGGGCGGCGGGGCTATCTGGCAGCATTCAGCCTGCTGTCGATCGGGCTTCTGTACTGGCTGATCCTGGCAGCGGGGCGCGCGCCCTATGTCCACCTGTGGGACCAGCCCTTGTGGAGCCGCTGGCTGGTCAATATCGCCATGCCGCTGGCGATTTTGGCAGGCGCGCTTACGGTGGGAATGTCGGGGCTGGTCGTGGCATTCGCGCTGTGGGCGGGGGCGCATCTGGTGGCCAATGGCGATCTGGCCCATACGATCTTCTTCGGCGGGATGCTGATTTTTGCGCTGTCGGGGGTGGCGCGGTCGGGGTTGCCGAGGGTGTTCCGGGTGACGTGGCAGCGGATCCTGCTGGCCGTGCTGATCTGGGCGGCGCTGCTGCATCTGCATCCGCTGCTGATCGGGGT
>JAPSIP010000209.1 GCA_031178645.1 Paracoccus sp. (in: a-proteobacteria)
AAGGTGACTGCGGTGCAGGTCAGCCCCTCGAACGGTCCGTCCGAATGGCAGGAAAGCTATAACGAACAGGCCGAACGGTCGCGGCGGATCCTGACCGCCGCGGAGTAGGACATGGACTTGCCGCCGCCCTTCGGGGCCACGGACGCGACCCATCACCGCCCCGGAAGCAGCGTTGCGGTCACCCGCGCGCTGCCCGAGGAGACGGCCATCGCCATGGTCTATGACGGCACGACCCATGCCGTCATGATGGCGACGCCTGCGGATGTTCAGGATTTCGCCGTCGGATTTTCCCTGACCGAGGGCATTGTCGCGGGCTTGCACCATATCGCCAGTTGCGACGTGATCGGCCATCCAAAGGGGATCGAGGCGCAGATGTGGCTGGCCGAGGATCGCGGCGCAGCCCTTGCCGCCCGCCGCCGGTCGCTGGCCGGGCCGGTGGGCTGCGGCCTGTGCGGGATCGACAGCATCGAGGCTGCCGTGCGGTCCCTGCCCAGCCTTGCCGGGGTCGGGCCGGCGCTTTCGGTGCATGAGATTGCGGCCGCGACGGATTCGCTGCGCGGCTGGCAGCCGCTGCATGACCGGACCCGCGCCGTCCATGCGGCAGGCTTCCTGCTGCCGGGGCAGGGTGTCGTCCTCGCGCGCGAGGATGTGGGTCGTCACAATGCCCTGGACAAGCTGATCGGCGCGATGGCGCGGCAGGGGATCGACCCGTCGCAGGGCGCGATCGTTCTGACCAGCCGCGTGTCGACCGAGATGGTGCAGAAATGCGTGATGGCGGGCTGCGCCATCCTGATCGCCGTCTCCGCGCCCACCCTGCACGCCCTGCGCCTGGCCGAAGGGGCGGGCCTGACCCTGGCCGCCTTCGCGCGCGGCGAGGGTTTCGATCTGTTCTGCCACCCCGAACGCCTGCGGGCAAAGGTTTCCGATGTCGCCTGAGAAGATGGTCACCATGGCCAACCAGATCGCCACGTTCTTCGACACCCAGCCGGGCCACGCGCCCGACAAGATCGCGGCCCATCTGAAGGATTACTGGGAGCCCCGGATGCGCGAGCAGTTGATATCCTATATCGCTGCGGGCGGCACGGGCCTCCGTCCCTCGGTCCAAGAGGCGGCCCGCAGCCTTTGATGCGGATGCGGTGAAACTGCTCTGCGGCCCCGCGTGTTGATGAGGGCAACCAACCGGGGCTCTCCATGCGCGACACCGCCGACAAAGTCGATCTTTCTGCTTGCAGGCTGTGCGTGATCCGCAACCGCGGGTCGGGCAAGCAGGATGCCGAAGCCCAGGCCAACACCATCCGAGAGGCGCTGCAGGGGCGGGTGGCCGAGTTCGCGCTGCGGGAAACCGACCGGGGCGACCAGTTGCAGGACCTTGCCCGGCAGGCGGTCAGGGACGGTTTCGATGTTGTCGTGGCCGCGGGCGGCGACGGAACGCAATCCGCCATTGCGGGTGCCCTTGCCGGAACGGACACGCTGATGGGCGTGCTTCCGGGCGGGACCTTCAACTATTTCGCGCGCGACCTGGGCGTGGGCGAGACCATCGAGGACGCGCTTGAAACGCTGCTGGACGCCCGGCCGCGCGCCGTCGATATCGGCCAGATCGACGGACTGGTCTTCCTGAACAATGTCAGCCTTGGTGCCTATCCGCATATCCTCAAGACGCGCGAGGGGATCTACAAACGCTGGGGGCGTTCGCGGCTTGCGGCCTATTGGTCGGTGATAGTCGCGCTTCGGCGGCTGCGCCATCCCATGCGCCTGACCGCCACGGTCGAGGGAGAAGAGCAGCGATACACCACGGCCCTGGTCTTCGTGGCCCGCAGCGCCTATCAACTGGACTCCTTCGGACTGGACGGGGCAGATGCGATCCGTGCCGGGAATCTTGCGGTTCTGATCGCCAAGGCGCGCAAGCCGCTGCCGCTGATGCGTTCGGCCGTCAGGCTGGCCCTTGGCTTCAGCGCCAAGGACAGCGATTTCGACCTGATCGTCACGGAAAGCCTGCAGATCGAAACCGACAAGGCCCAGCAACTGATCGCCCATGATGGCGAGAAGACCCGGATGAAAAGTCCCTTCCATGTCCAGGTGATGCATGGCGCGCTGAAGGTTCTGGTTCCCGCCGATGGCAGCAACAAGACGCAGGACGCGGGGGCGTGACGCGGATCGCCCACCTGTCCGACCTGCATTTCGGCTTCCACCGGGCCGAACTGGTGGAACCCCTGCTGGACCGGGTCAATGCTGCCAGGGCCGATCTGGTCGTGATAACGGGCGACGTGACGCATCGTGCCCGACCGGCCCAGTATTCCCAGGCGGCTGCCTTCCTGTCGCGGATCGAGGCACCTGTGATGGCAATCCCCGGCAATCACGACGTGCCGCTTTATAACCTGCCGGTCCGGTTTCTGATGCCGTGGCGGGGGTTTCGCCGTGCCATCGGCCCGCGACTGACGCCCTGCCGCCAGATCGGCCGGGTTCGCGTCATGGGGCTGAACAGCGTCGATCCGGCGGCCGTGCAGCGCGGCATCATCCGCGACGGAGAGATCGCCCGGCTGGAACGCGGCCTTGACCCGCAGGCCATGAACATCGTGGCCGTGCACCACCCCCTTGAACATCTGGCGCAGGTCGACAAGGAACTGTCGCGCCGTGCCCCCGAGGCCTTGGCCCGGCTCGAACGCGCGGGCGCGCAGATCGCCCTGTCCGGGCATCTGCATGTCTGGGCGACGGGGGCAATGCTGGACCAGACGGCGCATCCGGGCCTTTTGCAGGTGCAGGCGGGCACCGCGCTGTGCGGCCGGCTTTCGGACCGGCAGAACGAATTCGCGGTCCTGCAGATCGACGGCCCGCTTTTGTCGATCGAACGGCACATCGCGCCGATGGGGCAGGCGGCTTTCCAGCCACCCGAGCGCGAATACTTCTCGCGCGAAAGCGGTGTCTGGGTCGCGCATCAGCCGGCGGAAGAACCGATCGTTCCGGGTGCGACGGAAAGCGTTCTCAGCACCGCGTGACTTGCGCAGGCCCGATGGCATGACCGGCAGGCAAGCCCTTGTCGCGGCACTTTCGCATTGAGTTATGGGCAAAACACCTTTATATGCACGCCAGTCTTAGGGCGAGATGGTCAGAACAGACCGCAACGGAACGGGTCGGGCGTCACGCCGCGACCCTTTGTCGTTCCCGAAAGGCGTCATAAAGACCGGCGGAGCCAACCGCATGGCCAGTAAAATCGTCGTAAAGGAAACCGATTATATATGTGCGCTAAAGCGACCATGGAGGAATTCGAAGCCCTCCTGAACGAAAGCTTCGACATTGACACTCCGGACGAAGGTTCGGTCGTCAAGGGCCGCGTCATCGCCATCGAGGCGGGCCAGGCCATCATCGACGTCGGCTACAAGATGGAAGGCCGCGTCGATCTGAAAGAATTCGCAAATCCCGGCGAAGAACCCAGCATCAAGGTCGGCGACGAAGTCGAGGTCTATCTGGACCGAGTGGAAAACGCCCGCGGCGAAGCCAGCATCTCGCGCGAGAAGGCCCGCCGCGAGGAAGCCTGGGACCGTCTGGAAAAAGCCTATGCCGATGAAGAGCGCGTCGAAGGCGCCATCTTCGGCCGCGTCAAGGGCGGCTTCACGGTCGATCTGG
>JAPSIP010000009.1 GCA_031178645.1 Paracoccus sp. (in: a-proteobacteria)
CGCCGCCCCCTGTGGCGGTTTTACATCAGTTTACGGCGCCGTGTCACCTCGATATTCAGCTCGGTCAGCTTCTTGCGCAGGGTATTGCGGTTTATCCCCAGCAGGTCGGCGCATCTCAGCTGGTTGCCCCCGGTGGCGTCCAGGGCCACCTGCAGCAGGGGCCGCTCGATCTCGCGCAGGATGCGGTCGTAAAGGCCCGGCGGGGGCAGGCTGTCGCCATGCAGGTCGAAATAGCGTTGCAGATGCGCCTCGACCGAATCCGATAGGGGGCCGTTGCCGCTGCCCAAGGAAAAGCCGGGCACGGGGCTGTCGGTCTGGACCGGCGCGACTGGCATGGGAACGGCCACGGGGGTCACACGGGCGCTTCCCTGCTGGCTCAGCGCCTCGCGCATCTCGGGCGCGGTGATGGCCGATCCGCTGGCGATCAGGGCCAGGCGGCGCATCATGTTTTCAAGCTCGCGGACGTTGCCGGGAAAGGCGTGGGCGCGCAGAAGGCTTGCCGCGTCGTCGCCCAGGGTGCGGTCCGGCAGGCCCTGCGTCGCCGCGCGGGCCAGCAGGTGATTGGCGAGGGGCAGGATGTCGTCCACCCGCGCGCGCAGCGGCGGCACGGTGACCGTGACCCCCGCCAGCCGGTAATACAGATCCGACCGCAGCCGCCCCGCCGCCACGTCGGCCTGGGGATCGGGGCCGGTGGTCGCCACGAGGCGCGGGGCCATGGCACGATCCGGGCCGCTTTCCATCGACTCGATCAGCCCGATCAGGCGGGCCTGGGCGGCGGGATCGAAGCCTGCGGGGTTTTCGATGACGATCGTGCCGCTGCGGGCCTTGTCGGCGGCGCGCGTGATCGCCTCCTCGGTCGCGTCGGCCGAGGTCAGGATCGCAAGCCCCTGGTCGCGCCTGTCCGACAGGTCGTGGAAGGACCGCGCGATGGTGGTCTTGCCCACGCCCGGCTCGCCCGCGATCAGCACGGGCAGGTCGGCGTTCAGGATGCGCGCGACCATGCGGAACAGGGCCTGCATCGAGGGGGCGTGGCCGATCAGCGGCATCGCCGGGTCGGCGGCGGGACGCGGGGCCAGGGCCTCGGGAACCGGGTCGGACTTGCGTGGACGGCGCGACAGGGCCTGGTTGGCCTTGGACATCAGGTCGGGCAGGTCGAAGGGCTTGGGCAGGTATTCGAAGGCCTCGGCCTCGGTCGCGCGAATCGCGGTGACGATGGTGTTCTGGGCCGAGATGACAATGACAGGCAGGTCGGGCCGCATGTCGCGGATCGCCGGGATGCGGTCGATGCCGTTGCCGTCGGGCATCATCACGTCGGTGATGACCAGATCGCCCCGGCCTTCCTCGACCCATTTCGACAGTTGCGCCAGGCTGCCCGTGGCATGGACCCGGCAGCCCGCGCGGGTCAGCGCCTGGGTCAGCACCGTGCGGATGGTGCGGTCGTCGTCGGCGATCAGAACGGTTCCGTCCATGGCGCGGGTCCTTATGCCTTGGGCAATGAAATGCGAAAAACGGTGCGGCCGGGCCGCGAATCCACGCGGATCAGCGCGCCGTGGTCGGTGATAATCTTGCTGACAAGCGCCAGCCCCAGGCCGGTGCCGTTCTCGCGCCCCGACACGAAAGGCTCGAAGACCTGGTCGGCAATGGCGGGCGGCAGGCCGGGGCCGTTGTCCTCGATCTCGATCTGCAGGGGCAGCGGGCGGCCGGTCGGGTCGGTGTCGTCAGGCGGAAGGCGCAGGGTGTGGTCATAAAAGCTGCGCAGCCGGATCACCGGACGCGCCGTGTCCTTCAAGGCCTGCGCGGCATTGCGCACCAGGTTCAGGCAGACCTGGGTCAACTGGTCCGCATCCGCAAGCGCGTCGGGCAGCGAAGGGTCGTATTCTGCCGCGATCGCGATCTTCTGGGCGAAACCCACGGCGGCCGAGCGGCGCACCTTTTCCAGCACGTCGTGGACATTGATCGCCCGCAGGTTCGGAGCCGAGGTGTCGCCGAAGCGTTCCACCTGTTCCAGCAGCGACACGATGCGGCGGGATTCGCTGACGATCATTTCCGCCATCTCGCGGTCCTCGCGGGATGCGTTCATGCCGATCAGTTGCGCCGCGCCGCGAATGCCCGCCAGCGGGTTCTTGATTTCATGCGCCAGCATCTCGGCCATGCCGATGGCGCTGCGGGCGGCGGTGCGGACGGCGCGGCTTTGCGATTGCAGCGCGCCTTCGTCCTGCGGCACCAGCAGCAGCGAGACCGCGCCGCCGATCGCCTCGGCCGGGCCGGCATGGACGGCGGCGTGACGGTCCTGGTGGCCGCCGGCGCGGTCGCCGATCTCGAAGCAGACATTGGGCTGATACAGCGCCTCGTCCCCGCGCAGAACGCGGCGGATCAGCGGCGTCAGCGGGGGTTGGATGCGCAGCCGAGCCCGCATCTCGTCCCCGTCAAGCTGGCGCCCCAGGGTCGAGTTGCGGGACATGTTCAGCCAGACCTCGGCCGCGTCGTTCATTGCGGCGACCCGGCCCTGATCGTCCAGCACAAGCGCCGGCAAGGGCAGCGTATCCCAGCCCGGCCCTGGCTGCACCTGGTCGAAGCCAGCCGGGCCGGGGCGCGTCATGCAGCCACCCGCGCATCGCCAAAGGCCTGCCGGATCAGCGCAAGCGTCGCCGCCGGGCTGTCCGCGCGCAGCATCTGGTCGCGCAGCGGCGCGCCGTTCGCGTCGGCATACCAGCCCAGGTGCTTGCGCGCGACGCGCAGGCCCAGATCGGTGCCATAGAAGTCCAGGATATCCTCGTAATGTTCGGCCACCGCATCGGCCAGGGCATCCCCGCGCGGCACGTCAGGCGCGGGACTGCCCACCAGGTCATGCGCGATCTGCGCCAGCCGCCAGGGCGCGCCCTGTGCCCCGCGCCCCACCATCACCGCATCCGCGCCCGAGGCCGCAAGCGCCGCGCGGGCCGATGCCGCGTCGACCACATCGCCATTCGCGACCAGCGGCGGACGGCCCGGCAGATTCGCCACGGCCCGGATACGCGACCAGTCAGCCTGCCCCTTGTAGAACTGCGCGCGCGTGCGGCCATGCACGGTCAGCATCCGCACGCCCGCGTCGGACGCCCGGCGGGCCAGGTCTGGCGCGTTCAGGCAATCGTCATCCCAGCCAAGGCGCATCTTCAGCGTGACCGGCACAGACACGGCGCCCACGACCGCATCCACCAGCGTCAGCGCATGGTCCAGGTCGCGCATGAGCGCGGCGCCGGACAGCCCGCCCGTGACCTTCTTGGCCGGGCAGCCCATGTTGATGTCGATGATCCGCGCGCCCATGCCTTCGACGATGCGGGCGGTTTCGGCCATCGCGCCGGCCTCGCGCCCGGCGATCTGGACGCTGACGGGCAGCGCGCCCTCGGTCAGGGCCTTGGCGCGGACGGCGGCGCGGGTAGAGGGGCGGGGCGTCACCATCTCGGTCGAGGCGACCATCTCACTGACCATCAGGCCCGCGCCGTATCGCGCAACGGCGCGGCGAAACGGCAGATCGGTGATTCCCGCCATCGGCGCAAGAAACACCGGCGGGCCAAGCCGCGTGTCGCCAAGAATGATTGGGTCGCCCAGTTGCATATCCTGTTCCTTCGCCCTGCCCGCCGCGGCCCGCAAGATCGCGCCGCAGGCGCCCGGTGCCGCTTTTTCGACCACCTGCCCGAATGCCTAATTCGCAGGCACCCTGCCCATGCCGTAAGCATAGCCCGCGCGGCGGGGATGTCGCTAACATCCTTCCCAACTGTCGCAATCGGAATGGTCTTCAGCGGGTCAGATGCTTAGATGGGGGTCAAAATGCAAGGGGGACACATGTTCCTGTCGGTTTTCGACCTGTTCAAGGTGGGCGTCGGCCCGTCTTCGTCCCACACGATGGGCCCGATGGTCGCGGGGGCGCGGTTCCTGGACGAATTGCGCCAGCAGCCCTTCCGGGCGCATGGGCTGCGTGCCAGCCTGCACGGCAGCCTTGCCTTTACCGGCAAGGGCCATGCGACCGACCGCGCAACGATCCTAGGCCTTGCGGGCTTCGTGCCCGCGACATTGGACATGGAGGCGGCCGAGGCGGCCCTTGCCCGCAACCGCGACAGCAAGCTGCTGTCGCCGGAAGACCTAGGCGACCTGGTCTTCGACCCCGACCGCGACCTGCGCTTCGATTACGGCCACGCCCTGCCCGGCCATGCCAACGGCATGACCCTGTCGGCAACCGACGCGCAGGGCGACGTGATCTTTCACCGCATCTACTACTCGATCGGCGGCGGCTTTGTGCTGACGGATCAGGAACTGGCGAACAAGGGCGGCGACAAGCGCAGCGACGACGCGCCTGCCGTGCCCTATCCCTTCGCAAGCGCCGCCGAGATGCTGGACATGGCAAAGGCATCCGGCAAGTCCATCGCCCGGATGAAGCACGACAACGAACGTGTGTTCCGCACCGATGCAGAAATCCGCGACGGGCTGATGCGGATCTGGCAGGTGATGCGCGACTGCATGGACCGGGGGCTGACCAGCGACGGCATCCTGCCCGGCGGGCTGTCGGTCAAGCGCCGCGCCAAGGCCATCCATGAAAAGCTGCTTGCCGAACGCGGCATGAACCTGACCGCGCCCCATGTCATCAACGACTGGATGTCCACCTATGCCATGGCCGTGAACGAGGAGAACGCGGCGGGCGGCCAGGTCGTCACCGCCCCGACCAACGGCGCGGCAGGCACGGTTCCCGCCGTGATCCGCTATTGGCTGGACCATGTGCCGGGTGCGTCGGAACGCGACATTCCAGATTTCCTGCTGACCGCTGCAGCCATCGGCGGGCTGGTCAAGCACAATGCCAGCATCTCGGGCGCCGAGGCCGGGTGTCAGGCCGAGGTCGGCAGCGCATCGGCCATGGCGGCGGCGGGGCTGGCCGCCGTTCTGGGCGGCACGCCCGAACAGGTCGAAAACGCGGCCGAGATCGCCCTGGAACATCACCTTGGCATGACCTGCGACCCGGTGAAGGGGCTGGTGCAGGTGCCCTGCATCGAACGCAACGGGCTTGGCGCGATCAAGGCGGTCAGCGCGGCCAGCCTGTCGCTCCGCGGCGACGGCACCCATTTCGTGCCCCTGGATGCCGCGATCGAGACGATGCGCCAGACCGGCCGCGACATGTCGGACAAGTACAAGGAAACCTCGCTGGGCGGGTTGGCGGTCAACGTGCCGAATTGTTGATGGGCAATCAGGCGGGCAGTCGCCGCAGCCTGTCCTGCACGCTTGTGCCGCCGCCTTGCGGTTGCTAACGCTGACGCGACAGTGATCCCAAAGAAGGCTGACCGATGACACCGCGTCTTGCACTCATCGCGCTGATGACCCTGCCGCTTGCCGCCTGCGAGGGCGTCAATCTTCCCACCATCGGCAGCGCCGAGCCCGAGGTTCAGGGCCACCAGGGTCCTCCGGGCGTCTCGCCCTTGGAACAGCCGATCGAGACCGGGACCGAGGTGCGGCCCGTTTCCACAGCCGAGGCAGCCACCTACAACACTGCGGCCTTCAGCGCGCGCGGCAACGAGCCCTTCTGGGCCGTCGATGTCGCGGGCAGCACCGCGATCTACAAGACGCCGGACAACCAGAATGGCCGCCCGATCCGCGTGAACCGCCTGAACTTCGCGCAGGGCGTCGAATATGTGGGCGTGCATTCCGGCCGTCCCTTTGTGCTGAACATCCGCGCCGCCGCCTGCCAGGACAGCATGTCGGGCGACAGGTTCCCCTTCATCGCGCGCCTGACCGTCTCGGGCCGGAGCGAGGCCGGTTGCGCAGGCCCCGCCGCCGCCGAGGTCGCCCAGGCCGTCGCCGCGACTCGCGCCCCCGCCCCGGCAGCGCCGCGCACCGCGCCGGTCGCCAGCCGCCCCGCCGCCGCGCGCCCTGCGCCGGCCCCGACGCCTGCACCCACGCCCGCCACCACCGAGGCAGAACCCGCGGAAACGCCGGCAGCGACCCCCGCGCAAACGCCTGCAGACACGCCGGCACCGGCCTCGACCCCGGCCGCGCCTGCGCCTGCGCCTGCGGCGACGACCCCGGCGGCACCCGCGGCCACCGCTCCGGCGTCCGAGGGCGCGACGGACCTGCCCCCCGCACCCGAGGCGGATGCAGCACCCGCAACCCCGGCACCGGCCGCGACCACCGCGCCGCGCCTGCCCGCAGCCCCTGCCGCAGCCCCTGCCGCGACCCCGGCTGCGCCCGCCGGCGAACCGGCTGCCACCCCGCCCGCGGAATGACAGCCTGATCGTCCTGCGGCATCCAAGACGCATCTGGCCCGCCATGATGCGCCGACGGGATGCCAGCGGGACGGTTTGCCCTTATGATCCGGTCCATGTTGAACGAGGACAAGCCGATGCGCCGATCCCCCATCCTGAGACGCCTGCTGGCGACGACCCTGCCCGCCGCCATGGTGCTGGGATCGGTCAGCACCACCGCCATCGCCGAGCCGATGTACGGCCGCACCATGTCCACCTATGGCCTGCCCGGCGGCATCGACACGCCCACGGCCGAAACGCTGCCCGACGGCACGCTGGGGGCGACGGTGTCCTGGTCGGACTACGGGCGGCGGTCCAGCGTCCTGTTCCAGGCGCTGCCGGGGCTGACTACGGTTCTTCGCTATTCGCGGGTCGAGGGGATCAACGACGGGCGCGGCGACGACTATATCTCGGACCGCTCGCTGGACCTGCGCTATCAGGTGCTGGACGAACAGGGCTGGCGCCCCGCCCTCGCGATAGGCTTGCAGGACTTTCTGGGCACCGGCGTTTATTCGGGCGAATACATCGTGGCGACCAAGTCGGTGACCCCGGCCATCCGTGTCTCGGCGGGCCTGGGCTGGGGCGTTCTGGCGGGCAAGTCGCGCACGATCGATTCAGGCGACGAAGGCGGCACGCCTAATGTCGATGACTGGTTCCGGGGCGGCGCACGGCCCTTCGCCTCGGTCAACTGGCAGGTCAACGACCGCCTCAGCCTGGTGGCGGAATATTCCAACAACGACTATGTCACCAGATACAGCGACGGCCAGGTGGCCCAGCAGGGCAACGAGCCCGGTAACGGCCTGAACCTGGGCGCCTATTACAGTTTTGGCGACAGCTACCAGGTGGGCCTTTACTCCATCGGCGGCGAGACCTTCGGCGCGCAGTTCTCGGTCGCGTTGAACCCGCGCCAGGCGCCCTATCCGTCGGGGCTGGAAAAGGCGCCCGCTCCGGTGCGGCCACGCCCCGCGCCTCAGGCCGATCCGGAAGGCTGGTCGGGTGTCTGGTCGCAGGATCCGACCGCGCAGCCCGCGATCCAGACCGCGCTTGGCGATGCGATGGCCAAGGAAGGCCAGATCCTCGAAAGCATGGCGCTTGGCCCCAACCGGGCCGAGGTGCGCCTGCGCAACCAGCGTTACATCAACCAGGCCGAGGCGATCGGGCGCACCGCGCGCCTGATGACCCGCGCCCTGCCCCCTTCGGTCGAGACCTTCGTCATCACCTCGACCGCGGACGGGGTGCCGACGTCTTCCGTCACCGTGCGCCGGTCCGACATCGAGCGGCTAGAGAATACCGAGGCCGGGCAGATCGCCGCCGCCTCGGCCCTGTCCGACGCCCCGGCGGGCGCACCGGGCCTTGTGCGCAGCGAAGGCGTCTATCCGCGCTTCCGCTGGGCCATCAAGCCCTACCTTGACCTGGGGATCTTCAGCGCCGAGGACGGGTTGACCCACGAGGTCGGCGCCGAGGCTCGCGCCAGCTACGAGATCATGCCCGGCCTGATCCTGACCGGCGCCCTGCGCCAGCGGGCCTTCGGCGACATCTATCAGCGCGGCCCCGGCAAGGGACGCAACGACGGCACCTTCTATGGGGTCGAGGAATACCTCAACAACCCCGAGCTTGAGACCACCCCCGAAGGCGTGCCGCGGGTTCGGTCTGACACGCGCATGTACACGGGCAACAAAAGCCCCGTGATCCCGGAACTGACGCTGGCCTGGTATGCCAAGCCCACGCCCACCGTCTATACCCGCGTGACCGCCGGCCTACTGGAGCGCGCCTATGGCGGCGTCTCTACCGAGGTTCTGTGGAAGCCCGCCAATTCGCCCCTCGCCTTCGGGGCCGAGGTGAACCGGGTCCGCAAGCGCGACTTCGACCAGTTGTTCGACTTCCGCGACTACGAGGTCACGATGGGCCATGTCTCGGCCTATTACGAGTTCACGCAGGGCTTCACCGCGCAGCTTGACGTCGGCAAGTACCTGGCGGGCGACAAGGGCGCGACGCTGACGCTGACCCGCGAATTCGCGAATGGCTGGCGGATCGGGGCCTATGCGACCAAGACGGATCTCTCGGCCGAGGAGTTCGGCGAAGGCAGCTTCGACAAGGGCGTGACCCTGTCGATCCCGCTGGGCTGGGCCTCGGGGCAACCTTCGCGCGAACGGGTGCAAACCACGCTGCGGTCGCTGTCGCGCGATGGGGGTGCGCAGTTGAACGTGAACGGGCGTCTTTACGACCGCGTCAGGGACAGCCATTCCGTCAAACTCTATGAAGGCTGGGGGAGGTTCTGGCGATGAACGGCGCGTTGAAGATCACGCTGGCGGCCTCGCTGCTGGGAAGCCTTGCCGCCTGCGGCAACGACCAGGACACGGGCGTCTTCGGCGTCCTGTCGCAGACGGCCGGGCAGGTCGTGGCCGACCGCCGCGCGCCCGCCCAACCCGCCGCCACGCCGACATCACCGCAGGACGCCGCGGCCGAGGCGCTGCGCGTCAATCCCGGCCCGCTGATCCAGGCCGGGTTCGAAAGCCTGGGCCGCACGCAGGTCATGGCCATGACCGGCCAGAACGGCGCCATGCGCACCTTCATGACCCCGGCCGAGGAGGCGCTGATCCTGCGCGGCGGGATGCTGGTCGGCACGCGCGGGCTTGGCAATGACCTGTCCGTCGCGGAACCCGCCACCGAGGGCCTGATTCGCGCGGGCGCGGCCGGGACCGGCACCCGGATCATGCGCTATTTCGCGGGCGACGGGATCGAGCGGCCGTTGCAGTTCACCTGCACCGTCGGCGCGGGACCCGCCCCCGGCGTCACGGTGGAAAACTGCGAAGGCCACGGCACGACATTCCAGAACAGCTACATGGTCCAAGGCGGCCAGATCGCCGTGTCGCGGCAATGGATCGGCCCGGCCCTGGGCTATGTCACCATCCAGACCTTGCGGCCCTGACAACCGACCGGCCCCTTGCGGGGCCGGTTTTCATGGGCCTGCCAGATAATCGTTGATCGCCGCGCGCACGCCCTGGTCCTGCACGATCTTCAGCCTGCGGGCGAAGGCTTCCTGGAACCGCGGATTGGCTGCCAGGGGTCCGAACACGGTGCCATTTGCCAGAAAGGCCAGCGGATCGCGGCGCGAGGCGATGGCATAGTTGCGCAGGGTGTCGCTGTTGTCGTCAATCGATGCAATCTGATTGCCTGCCTCGTCCGTGCGCTCGCAATAGCGGCACCAGAAGGCCACCTCTTGCGCCAGCCCCTCGATATCGCGGTCGTCCTTCAGCGCGTCGGCCAGCGTCGGCAGGATGAACTTGGGCTGCCGGTTCGACCCGTCCAGGCACAGGCGCGGGATCGTGTCGCCCACCTCGGGGTTGGCAAAGCGGCTGACGATCAGGTCAAGGTAATCGTCATAGCTGACGCCGGGGATCGGTTGCAGCGTCGGGATGATCTCGCGCGTTTCCAAGGCGCGAAGCCAGGCGGAAATCTGCGGGTCGGCCATGGCGTCATGGACGAAATGGTGCCCCAGCAGCGCCGAGGGATAGGCGATGGCCGCGTGCCCGCCGTTCAGGATCCGCAGCTTCATCAGTTCGTGCCGGCTGACATCGGCGACAAACTCGGCCCCGACCTTTTCCAGCGGGGGGCGGCCTTGGGGAAAATGATCCTCGAGCACCCATTGGCGGAACGGCTCGCAGACGACGGGGGCGGCGTCATCGATGCCGAAGCGGTCGCGGACCAGGGCGCGTTCCCGATCGGACGTGGCGGGGGTGATGCAATCGACCATCGAGTTCGGGAATGCCACCTTGCGGCGGACCCAGTCGGCCAGCGACGGGTCCGACAGTTGCGCCAGTTCGGTCATCGTGCGGGCGCAGACATGGCCGTTTTCGGGCAGGTTGTCGCAGGACAGCACGGTGAAGGGCTCGGCCCCCGCATCCCGGCGCTGCCGCAGCGCCGCCAGGATCATGCCGAAGACGGTGCGCGGCGTATCGGGATGGGACGCGTCATGGGCAATGTCGGGATGCGCCGCATCGAAGCCGTCGGTCTTGGCATCGACGTAATAGCCGCCCTCGGTGATGGTCAGCGACACGATGCGAATTGCCGGGTCGGACATGGCCGCGATCACCGCCTGCGGATCGACTGGCACGAAATCGACCATCGACCCGATCACCCGCGCATTCAGCCCGTTCGGATCCAGTTCGACAACCGTGGTCAGCCAGTCCTGCGCGGCCAGCCGGTCGCGCATCGCCGCATCACCGGGACGCACGCCCGCGCCGATCAGCGCCCAGTCCTGCCCCTCGCCCATGTCGAACAGGCGGTCCAGGTAGAAGGCCATGTGCGCGCGGTGGAAGTTGCCGACGCCGACATGGAGGATCCCGGGGCGCAGCGTCGTGCGGTCATAGGCGGGGCGGCCCACCGCGTCCGGCAGGTCAGCAAGGGCGGATGCGTTCAATGAAACGGCCATGGCCGAACCTTTCTTCTGGGGGACAAGCCTCAGCTCATCCAGTTGCCGCCATCGACGTTGTAGGTCTGGGCGACGATGTAGTCGGCGTCAGTCGAGGCGAGGAAGATCGCCATGCCGGTCAGGTCGGCGGCGGTGCCCATGCGGCCAAAGGGGACGGCCGCGCCCACTTCGCGCTTCTTCTGGCCAGGGGCCTTGTCTTCGTATTTCGCGAAAAAGGCATCCACACCGTCCCAATGTTCGCCATCGACCACGCCGGGCGCGATGGCGTTCACGTTGATGCCGTGCTGGATGAGGTTGAGACCCGCCGATTGCGTCAGGCTGATGACGGCGGCCTTGCTGGCGCAATAGACGGCCACCAGCGATTCCCCACGTCGCCCAGCCTGGGACGCCATGTTGATGATCTTGCCGCCTTGCCCGCGTGCGATCATGCCGCGCGCGACGGCCTGCATCATGAACAGCGGGCCAGACACGTTGACCGCGAAGATGCGGTCGTAATCGGCGCGCGTAATCTCGACAATCGGGGCTGCGGTGAACAGGGCCGCGTTGTTAACCAGGATGTCGATGCCGCCGAAGGCTGCCTCGACCTCGGCCACGCAGGCGTCGATGGATGCCTGGTCGGTCACGTCCAGCCGCACGGCGATGGCGCCTTCGCCCAGACCCCCGGCCGCATTCCGGGCCGCGTCGATATTGATGTCGCAGATCGCAACCCGCGCCCCTTCCGCCAGATAGGCGCGGGCAAATTCCAGCCCGATGCCGCGCGCGGCACCCGTGATCAGGGCGCGCTTGCCTTCCAGTCTTCGCATCAGATGCGGTCTCCGCTTTTGTCGAATCTGTGGATCTTGTCATCCAGCGGGGTCAGCCAGACGGTATCGCCGTGGTGCAGGCCGACTTCTCCGCCCGAGCGGACGGTGATGGTTTCTGCGAGGCCGGTATCCTCGACATAGAAGAAGCTGTCCGAGCCGAGGTGTTCGGACACGCCCACCCGGCCCCTCCATTTGCCCTCGGTGGCCGAGATGCGGATATGTTCCGGGCGCACCCCGATGGTCTGCGCACCGTATTCGGCGGCGACCGCACCCGAGAAAAGGTTCATGCGGGGGCTGCCGATGAAGCCTGCCACGAAGACATTGCGGGGGCTGTGATACAGATCCAGCGGCGACCCGACCTGCTCGATCCGGCCCGCCTGCAGGACCACGATCTTGTCGGCCATGGTCATGGCTTCCACCTGATCGTGGGTCACATAGATCATCGTGGTCTTCAGGCGGTTGTGCAGCTCGCTGATCTCAAGCCGCATCCCCACCCGCAGGGCGGCGTCCAGGTTCGACAGCGGCTCGTCGAACAAAAACGCCGCCGGTTCGCGCACGATTGCCCGGCCGATCGCCACGCGCTGACGTTGGCCGCCCGAAAGCTGGCCGGGGCGACGATCAAGGTAGTTGGTCAGGTTCAGCGCCTTGGCCGCAGCCTCGATCCGGCGTTCCTGTTCGGCCTTGGGCAGACCCGCCATCTTCATCGGAAAGGCGATGTTCTTCCTGACCGACATGTGGGGGTAAAGCGCATAGGACTGGAACACCATCGCTAGCCCTCGCTTGGCCGGGGACGCTTCGGTCGCATCCGCCCCGTCGATCAGGATGCGCCCGTCGCTCACATCCTCCAGCCCTGCGATCAGGCGCAGCAGGGTGGACTTGCCGCAGCCGGACGGGCCGACGAAGACCACGAATTCGCCGTCGTCGATGGTCAGGTCCAGGGGCGGGATGACTTCGACCTCGCCGAACCGCTTGGCCACGCCTTGCAGGGTTATCTGTCCCATGTCGTTTCCCCTTATTTCACGGCGCCGAAGGTCAGGCCGCGGACCAGTTGTTTCTGGCTGAACCAGCCCAGGACCAGGATCGGCGCGATCGCCATGACGGATGCCGCAGACAGCTTGGCCCAGAACAGCCCCTGCGGGCTGGAGAAGCTGGCGATGAAGGCCGACAGCGGCGCGGCATTGGTGGTGGTCAACTGGATCGTCCAGAAGGCCTCGTTCCAAGCCAGGATGATGTTCAGAAGCAGCGTCGATGCGATGCCCGGGACCGCCATGGGCGTCAGGACATATAGGATTTCATCGCGCAGGGATGCGCCGTCCATTCGCGCGGCCTCCAGGATCTCTCCGGGGATTTCGCGGAAGTAGGTATAGAGCATCCAGACCACGATCGGCAGGTTGATCAGCATCAGAAGGACCGTCAGCCCGATCCGCGTGTCCATCAGCCCGGTGCGCAGGAAGATCAAGTAGATCGGCACCAGCACGGCGACCGCAGGCATCATCTTCGTGGACAGCATCCACATCAGGATGTCCTTGGTCCGCTTGGTGGGCGAGAACGCCATCGCCCAGGCCGCCGGGATCGCCACGATCAGCGCTAGCAGCGTGGACCCCACCGCCAGGATCACGGAATTGGTGAAGGGTCGCCAATAGTTGTTCTGGCTTTGCACCGTCTTGAAGCTTTCCAGCGTGAAGGACGGGATCAGGTCGAAGCCCGCGATGGCTTCCTGTTCGGTCTTCAGGCTGGTGATGATCGTGTAGAGGATCGGAAAGAAGATCAGCAGGGCCACGAACCATGCAGCTATGGTCCAGCCGATGCGGGCGTTGCGGGATGTTGCGCGTGCCATGTTTGCCCCCTCAGTCCAGGTTCTTGCCGACGGCGCGCATCAGGAAGATGGCGATCAGGTTTGCCAGGATCACGGCGATGATGCCCCCCGCCGCCGCGCCCCCGATGTCGAAGTTCAGCCGGGCCGCGCGATAGATCAGGAAGGTCAGGTTCGTGGATGCAAAGCCCGGCCCGCCGTTGGTCGTGACCAGGATTTCCGCATAGATGCCCAGAAGGAAGATGGTCTGGATCAGGATCACCACGGTGATCGCGCGCGCCATGTGCGGCAGCACGAGATACAGGAAGCGGCTGTAGGCCGGCGCTCCGTCCATTTCGGCCGCTTCCATCTGTTCGGTGTCCAGCGACTGCAGGGATGTCAGCAGGATCAGCGTGGCGAAGGGCAGCCATTGCCAGGCCACGATCAGGGTGATCGAGAACAGCGGATATTGCGCGAACCAGTCCACCGGCGACGTCCCGAAGAACCGCCCGATATCCGCCAGCACGCCGTAGGACGGGTGCATGATCATGTTCTTCCAGATCAGCGCGGCGACCGGCGGCATCACGAAGAAGGGGCTGATCACCAGGATCCGCACGATCCCCTGACCCCAGATCGGCTTGTCGATCAGCAGGGCGATGGCGATGCCGCCGACGACCGTGATGAACAGCACGCCCAGCACCAGCACCAGCGTGTTCCAGATCGCCTCGAAGAAGGCGGGGTCGGTGTAGAAATACTGGTAATTGAACCAACCCGCCCAACTGGTCATGCCGGGGTTCAGCAGGTTGTAGTTCAGGAAGGAATAATACAGCGTCATGCACAGCGGCACGATCATCCAGATCAGCAGAAGGATGATCGCGGGCGCCCGCATCAGCCGGGCAAGCCCTTGGGTCTGGCGTGTGGCCATGGCGGAAAGCTCCCTTGTCGGCCGGGCATGTGCGCCCCGAAGGGGCACCGCCCGGAGGAGGGCCGGGCGGTGCCTGACAGGTAACGGTGGAACTCGTTACTTGATGTAACCGGCGCGGGTCATCTCGCGCGTGGTATTGGCCTGGGCGGCCGCAAGGGCGTCTTCAGCCGACATCTGCCCGGCAAGCGCCGCCGAGAACTGCTGCCCGACCGCTGTGCCGATGCCCTGGAATTCCGGGATCGCCACGAATTGCCCG
>JAPSIP010000210.1 GCA_031178645.1 Paracoccus sp. (in: a-proteobacteria)
GGATTTCACGCGGATGTTTTCCGACAGGCCCCGGATGCCCGGCCGGATGCCGCAGATGCCGCGCACGACAAGGCTGATCTTCACGCCCGCCGCACTGGCCGCATAAAGCGCGTCGATCACGTCCTTTTCGATCAGCGAGTTCATCTTGGCCCAGATCGCCGCGGGCCGCCCCTGCCGCGACAGCTCCGCCTCGCGCGCGATCAGGGAGATCAGCCGGTCCTTGAGATCGATGGGAGAGATGGAGATGTTTTCCAGCCCTGCAGGCTGCACGTAGCCGGACAGGTAGTTGAAGACCTTGGTCGCGTCCCGCCCAAGCGCCGGGTCGCAGGTGAACAGCGACAGGTCGGTATAGATGCGCGCGGTGATCGGGTGATAGTTGCCGGTTCCGTAATGGGTATAGGTGACAAGGTTGTCCCCTTCGCGACGCACGACCGTGCTGATCTTGGCATGGGTCTTGTAGTTCACGAAGCCATAGACGACATGGGCGCCCGCCCGTTCCAGCCGGCGCGACTGGCGGATGTTCGCGGCCTCGTCGAAGCGGGCCTTGAGTTCGACAAGCGCCGTGACCGACTTGCCGGATTCCGCGGCCTCGCACAGCGCATCGACGATGGGGCTGTCGCGGCTGGTGCGATACAGCGTCTGCTTGATCGCCAGCACGTTCGGATCGCGCGCCGCCTGGGCCAGGAAGCGGACCACCATGTCGAAGGTCTCGTAGGGGTGGTGCAGCAGCATGTCCTTTTGCTTGATGGCCGAGAACATGTCGCCGTCATGGTCCTGCACCCGTTCGGGAACGCGCGGCGTGAAGGCGGGCCACAGAAGGTCGCGGCGGCTGTCCAGCACCAGTTCGGACAGGTCGGCCACGCCCAGCAGCCCCTCGACCTCGATCACCTCGTCGGGGCTGACCTCGAGTTCCTCCATGATCAGGCGGCGCAGGCGGTCGGGCGCGCCGCGCGTGATCTTCAGCCGGATCACGCTGCCGCGGCGGCGGCGCTTCAGCGCGGTCTCGAACTCGCGGACCAGATCCTCGGCCTCTTCCTCGACCTCCAGATCGCTGTCGCGCAGCACGCGGAAGGCGCAATGGCCCGTGTCGCGATAGCCGGGGAACAGCGAAGACAGGTGCATCAGCAGCAGATCTTCCAGCCGCAGGAAGCGCTCGCCCCCCGGCAGGGGAATGAAGCGTGGCAATTGCGCGGGGATCGGCAGCAGCGCCTGCATCTGCCGCCCGTCGGTTTCGCGCGCCAGTTCCAGGGCCAGCGAAAAGCCTGCGTTGGGAATGAAGGGAAAGGGATGCGCCGGGTCGATGGCCAGGGGCGACAGGACCGGGAAGACCTTGCGTTCGAAATGGTCGTGCAGGAACTCCTCCTCGGCGCGGGTCAGGCGGGACCGGGACAGGATGACGATGCCCGCTTCCTCCATCTCGCGGCGGATGCGGTTCCAGACCCCCTGCTGCGCGCCCATCAGGCGGCGGGCATCGGCATTGATCATGGCAAGCTGTTCGGCAGGCGTCAGCCCGTCGTCCGAGGGCGTGGCGTTCCCCTCGCGCACCAGTTCGCGCAGGCCCGCGACGCGGACGGTATAGAATTCGTCCAGGTTGGTGGCGCTGATCGACACGAAGCGCAGCCGTTCCAGCAGGGGCACGCGGGGATTGCGCGCCTCGTCCAGGACGCGCCAGTTGAAGGACAGCCAGCTGATTTCCCGGTTGAAGAAGCGCGAGCCGTCCTGGGGCACCCCTTCGGGCAGATCCTGGGGTTGGGGAAAGGGCGTCCGAAGGAAATCAGCTTGCGTCATGGTCCTGACTTTCAGGGAACGGATGGGACTCGGGTTCGGACAGCCGGGCCAGCAGTTCGGCGGCAATGCGGCGGGTAATGGGGCGCTTGTCGGCCATCGCCGCCTGATCGACGGCGGCGACAAGCTGGCGGGCCAGGCCCAGGTCGCGCGGCATGTGCAGGACCAGCCAGTCGATCAGGTCGGCGGGCACCGTCTGCTGGCGGTCGGCGAACAGCTTGACCAGCACGGCCGCCAGCAGCGATTCATCGGGCGGCATCAGCCGGACCTGGGGCATCGCATCCATGCGCGACCGCAGATCGGGCAGCACCAACCCCCAGTCGCGCGGCGGCGTGCGGGCGGTCAGCAGCAGCAGGCAGTCACGCGGCGCGCACAGGTTCCACAGGTGGAACAGCGCCTGTTCGGCCCCCGCCGCGCGGCCCGCGCGGTCCGCATCCTCAATCACAAGCGCCCCGCCCTCGGTCGCCAGCCCGTCGGCCGCATCGGGCCGCAATCCCGAGGCCTTCATGCGCCGCGCGCCGTTCTCGGCCGCCCAGAAGGCCGCCAGGTGCGACTTGCCCGCGCCTTCCGGCCCGATCAGCAGCATCCGCCCCTGCGGCCAGTCCTGCGGCGCATCCAGGGCCGCAAGCGCGGCGCGGTTTGCGGATGCGGGCAGGAAGTCGGCGCGCGAATGGGCGGGCGGCGTGGTCAGATCCAGGGTCAGCTGGCGGGACGTGACGGTCATCGGGCGGCGGTCACGCTTCTGGTTCGGGATGCCGGCGCGACATTTCCTCGCGCATGATCTCGATCTGGCCCTGGGCGCGGTTCTGGTCGGCGCGGATGCGCGCCTCGCGGATGGAACTGGCGACGGTGCCTTCCGGCACGATCTCGACCAGCATCGGCTGGCCGGGATCGGGCGGCAGCGCCTGGCCTGTGAACAGCGCGCTTTCCTGATAGCGTTGCGTCAGGAAGCGCCCGACCACGCCAAGGGCGGCAGCCAGCGGCACGGCCACGACCATGCCGACAAAGCCGAACAGCGCGCCGAAGACCGACAAGGCCAGCAGCAGCCAGACCGGATGCAGGCCGACATGCTGGCCCACGATCTTGGGTTGCAGGTAATTGCCCTCGACAATCTGGCCGATGGCGAAGATCGCGATCACAAGTCCGATCCACAGCGGATCGCCCCAGAAGCTGAACAGGGCAACGCCGATGGCCGTGGCCCCGCCGATCAGCACGCCGACATAGGGGATGAAGGACAGCATCGCGGCCATGATGCCGATGAAGAAGCCGAAGGGCAGGCCCACGATCATCAGGCCGATGGAATACCAGGTGCCCAGGATCAGGATCACCAGCCCCTGCCCGCGCACGAAACCCGACAGCGCCTCGTCGATTTCGCGCGACAGGCGGCGCAGGGTGGGGGCGTGTTCGCGCGGCAGCAGCGTGTCGATGCGATCGACCAGGTGGTCCCAGTCCAGCAGCAGGTAGAAGGCCACGACCGGCACGATCACCAGGATCGCGATGGCGCTGATGATGCCGCCCACCGAGGACAGCAGGCTTGACGCGACGGTGCCCATTTGCTCGCCCATGGCCGCGCCCAGGTCGGTCAGCGCGGTGCCGATATCGCCATTTGCGGGCAAAAGTTCGGGGAAGCGGGCGGAAAGGAACAGCCGGCCCTGCTCGATCATCTCGGGCGCGGTCTCGATCAGCGAGGTCGCCTGGCGCAGCATGATCGGCACGACCAGCAGGACCACCCCGGCAAAGGCCAGCACGGCGGCCACGGTGATCACCACCACCGACATGACCCGCGACAAGCCCGACCGTTCCAGCCGGTCGGCC
>JAPSIP010000211.1 GCA_031178645.1 Paracoccus sp. (in: a-proteobacteria)
CTCGCGCCGGACCTTTTCGCGAAGCCCCTGGTCAAGGTTGGAAAACGGCTCGTCCATCAGCAGGATCGCGGGTTCGGGGGCAAGCGCGCGGGCCAGGGCCACGCGCTGCTGTTCGCCCCCCGACAGCGAATGGGGATAGCGGTCCAGAAGGCCGCTGATGCCGATGCGTTCGGCCACTCGCGCCACGCGCTTGCGGCGTTCCGCCCGTGGCAGGGCGCGCAACCCGAAGGCCAGGTTGTCGGCGACGCTGAGATGCGGGAACAGGGCATAGTCCTGGAACATGAAGCCGATCTTGCGGTCCTCGGGTTCGACGAACAGGCCCGGACCCGCCACATCGACCCCGCCGACGCGGATGCGCCCGCCCGGATCGGGCCGGTCCACGCCCGCGATGATCCGCAACAGCGTCGATTTGCCGCAACCCGATTGTCCCAGCAGGCAGGTGATCCGGCCCGGCGGGATCGACAACGAGATGTCGGATAGGACGCCCCGCCCCTCGAAATGGCGCGAGATGGCTTCAAGCTCGAGCGATGACGCCGGGTTCGGGTGCATGACAGGCCTTTCGGTTCCGCCCCTGGCCCTGAAAGGAGTGGCAGGGGCGCTTGCTGCTTATCGGGTTGCGCCCTTCTTCTCCAGTCACGGAAAGATCAGATTGTGCGGCGCAGGGTGACGCCGCGCCCCGCCGCGATCAGGGGACCAGCCCGACACGGCGGCGGATGGTTTCGTCCCGCAGCGATACCTCGGCTCCAAGAAACTCGTCGCCGTCGGCGCCGCACAGCCAGACAAGGGCGCGGGCGGGCCATTCGGGGGGAATGTGGACGGACCAGTCAAGCTGGCTTACGGGGTTGATGCCGCTTTTGCGGATAACGTCCTGCATGTCGGTCGCCACGGTGCCGGGGGACAGGCTGATGGCGCGGATGCCTTGGGTGCGCGCCTCGTGATCCAGGGCGCGGGTCAGCATCCAGGCCCCTGCCTTGCTGGCGCAATAGGCGCTCCAGCCTTCCTGGGGGTTATGGGCCGCGCCCGATCCGACGGTCAGGATCGTGCCGCCCCCCTGCGCCTGCATCACCGGCAGCGCCGCGCGCATCCCGTTGAAGACCCCCTTCAGGTTCACGTCGATGGCCTGGCCCCATTCGTCGGGATCGGCCGCGGCGATGCCCGCGATGGGTCCGATCAGGCCCGCGTTGTTCACCAGCACGTCCAGCCGTCCCGCCTGTTCGACAAGCGTGGCGACCGCGCGTTCCATGTCCGAAGGGCTGGCCACGTCGCCCGACAGGGCGATGGCGCCGATCTGGGCCGCGAGGTCGTTCACGGCAGATTCGCTGCGGGCCATCACGCCGACGCGGGCGCCAGCCTGGGCGAAGGCCCGCGCCGCAGCCGCGCCGATGCCCCGGCTTGCCCCGGTGACCAGAACCACCTTGCCCTGCAGGTTGACCATGCCATCCTCCTTGCCAATGGGCGGCGGACCAGAGGCCGCGCCGCAAACCTGCCGACCTTAGATCAGGTCAATGCGGATGCTGTCCAGCGGCAGCCCGTCGAAATCAGCCTGCCAGGTCTCGCCCGCGCGTGCAGGAAGGGCCTGCGTCAAGGTGCCGGTCGTGACGATGTCGCCCGGCTTCAGGGGCGCCGCATCGGGCATTGTCGCAAGAAGATCCGCCAGGTGGCCCAGGGCAACCAGAGGCCCGCCGCCCAGGACGTTGCGGGCATGACCCCGGTCCAGCACCACCCCGTCCCGCGACAAGGTGGTCTCGAAATCGCGCAGCTGTTCCAGCCAGTCGGACCGTTCGGACGGATCCACATCCTGGATCGGGCCGTGCAGGAAGGCGCCATGCAACCCGAACCCCGCCACGGTGTCTGCGGCCTCGAACTGCCAGCCGGGAAAGATCGAATGAACCATCTCGAATCCCGCGCAGATGCCCCCGATGCAGGCAATCAGCGCATCGGGCGCCATGCCGGGACCGGGCGCTGCGGCAAGGCGAAAGGCAATCTCGGGTTCGATGCGGGGCTCCATCAGGCCCGTCAGCGGGAAAGGCACGCCCAGGGGCCGGACGGTGCTGTCATACATCGGCCCGAAGATCGGGGCCGAGACGTTGAACTCGTCCCAGATCGTCTTGTTCGTGAAGCCGATCTTGCGCCCCACGACTTGGCTGCCCTGCCGGACGCGCGCGGCCTCGATCAGCGCGGCGATGCGATAGGCGCGGCTTAGGCTCAGGCCGCCGTCGCGGGTGGTCAGGCATGGGATCTGGCGGCCTTCGGCCCAGGAGCGAAGGATTTCGGCTGAAAGCGCGGCGTCGTCTGGCATGGTATTGGTTCTGGTCATAGGGGACAGGGGATCACAAGCCCGCCAGCCCCGCAAGCCGCGCCGGCACGATCCATCACCCTTTTGGCGCCGCTTGACAGGCTCGCCCCGCAGGCCGTTCCATGTCGAAGCCGCAGAGGAGATCGCGCGATGTGCAACGCCTGCCTGATCGAGAACGTGAAACACCACATGATGTCGCGCCGCAGGCTGTTTTCGGGCGCGGCCGCCACCGCAGCCCTTGGTGCCGCGGCGGGCCTGTCTGCCGCAAGGCCCGCCCTGGCGCAGGCAAGCGGGCGGGTGGTGGATCTGACCCATGCCTATGACAGCGACTTCCCGACCTTCGACGGCAAGCCCGGCATCCTTTTCGAGCCGGACAAGAACTTCGACCCGGACGGCTATCACCTGTTCAAGCTGACCATCTTCGAACATACCGGCACCCATATCGACGCCCCGCTGCATTTCGCGGAGGGCGGCATTTCGGTCGATGCCCTGCCGGTCGAGAACCTGATCGCCCCCCTTTGCATTATCGACATATCGGCCAAGGCCGCCGAGGATGCGAATGCCACCGTCGAGCCTGCCGATGTCGAGGCCTGGCTCTCGGCCCATGGCGATCTTCCGGCGGGCGCCTGCGTGGCCATGAATTCCGGCTGGTCCGCACGGATGGGCGATCCGTCTTGGCGCAACCTGCCGGACGGCACGCTGGCCTTCCCGGGCTTTTCCAAGGCCGCGACGGATCTTTTGGCGGATGCAGGCGCGGCGTCGATCGGGGTGGATACGCTGTCGCTGGATCCGGGAAACTCGGCCGATTTCGCGGTGCATTATTCCTGGCTGCCGTCAGGCCGGTTCGGGATCGAGGGGCTGGCGAACCTGGACCAACTTCCTGCGACAGGGGCCACCGTCTTCATCGGCGCGCCCAAGCATCGCGGCGGCACCGGCGGTCCGGCGCGGATCATCGCCCTGGTCTGACGGCGCGGGCCTTGCCCGGCCCCGCCGGGGGCCACATGCGCGACCAGACGCCGTCGCGGCGGATCAGGGCGTGCTGGATGGCGGCAGCGATGTGGATGGCCAGAACCGCGATCAGGGTAAAGGCGCCGATGGCATGGATCGACTGGGCAATATCGGCCACCCGTTCCGATTTGGGAAGCCACGGCCCGACCCCCAACCGGTCCAGAAGCTCGATCGGAAAGCCGCCCGCGCGGACGCGGACAAAGCCGCTGACCGGCATGACCACCAGCAGCACGTAAAGCATCACATGCGACAGCCGGGCCGCAGCCCGTTGCCAAGCGGG
>JAPSIP010000212.1 GCA_031178645.1 Paracoccus sp. (in: a-proteobacteria)
ATCCGACATGGTCGAGGGCATGACCCGGCGCGGCTATGATCCCGACTTCGCGCGCCGCTGCTTCGACCAGATCAAGGGCTTCGGCGAATACGGCTTTCCCGAAAGCCACGCGGCGGCTTTCGCGCATCTTGTCTATGTCTCGGCCTGGTTGAAGCACTATTACCCGGCGGCCTTTGCGGCGGCGCTGCTGAACAGCCAGCCGATGGGCTTCTATGCCCCCGCGCAGATCGTCCGCGATGCCCGCGAACACGGGGTCGAGCTGCGGGCGGTGGATGTCAACTTCTCGGACTGGGACAATACGCTGGAGCCTGCGGGGAACGGTCCCGCCCTGCGGCTGGGCCTGCGGCAGGTCGAGGGGCTGGGGCAGGCGGCTGCGGCGCGGCTGATCGCCGTCCGGGACACGCCCTTCACGGGTCTTGCAGACCTGCAGGGCCGGGCGCGGCTGGATGCGGGGGCGATCCGGCGGCTGGCTGCTGCGGATGCCTTCCGCTCGGCCGGGCTGGACCGGCGGGGCGCGCTGTGGGACGCCAAGGCGTTGCGGGACGCGCCCGACCTGCCCTTGTTTCGCCAGGCCGAGGACGAGGGGCAGGAGCCCGCCATCGCCTTGCCCCCGATGCCCGTCTGCGAACAGGTCGCCGCCGATTACCAGACGCTGCGCCTGTCGCTGAAGGCGCATCCGATGCGCTTCATGCGCCGGTCAATGACCGCGCAGGGCTATGTCCCGGCAGCGGCGCTTGCCCGCACGCGGCAGGGACAACAGGTCCGGCTGGCGGGCTTGGTGCTGATCCGGCAGCGTCCCGGCAGCGCCAAGGGCGTCTGCTTCATCACGCTGGAAGACGAGACGGGAACCGCGAACCTGGTGATCTGGCCCAAAGTCTTCGACACCTTCCGCAAGGTCATCATGACGGCGCGGGTCATCGACGTGCAGGGGCAGATACAGCGGGGTGAAGGCGTCGTCCATGTCGTTGCCGCGAGTCTGACCGACCGCAGCGATGTCCTGTGGCGCCTGATGGGCGAAAGGGTGATTCCGCCCATGTCCCGCGCGGACGAGGTGAACCGCCCGATCCCCGCCAGCCGCCAGTCCCACCCTCGCGATGCCGAGGTGATCCCGAAGTCACGCGATTTCCACTGACGGGCCGCCGGATGCCCCGGCGTCGCTTCAGCCGTGCGCTTTCCTGCGGCGGCGGCCAAGGCCCGCCAATGCCACTGCCCCGCTGCCAAGCAGCAAGGCGGCCGGCGGGACGGGCACCGGGGCGGGCGAATTGACCTGCGCCGTCGAAATGCCATAGCCGTCATATCCCGACCCGACCTTGGTCGAGAAAAGGAACACGGCCTCGTTTACCGCTTTTCCGAAATCGACCGACAGCCAATACAGATTGCCGTTGTCCTTGCGCGTGGCAATATCCCAGATCGGCGTCCAGCTTCCCTTGTCCATATAGGACATCGTGAAGAAGCTGTTTGGCTGGTCATGGGCGTCGGTCAGCGCAAAGCTGAGCGAGGTAAAAGACTGCGGCGCCCTTACCGTCCATTTCAATTCATCGATGTCCTGGCTGTCGATCCAATAATATCCCAAGGGATCAAAACGGCCAAAGGCATGGGCGGCCTTTGGGTCCGCCTTTGTGACGACCGCACAACCGTCGCCCACGACAGACCCGCCCCCGCCGCAGTTTCCGATGCGTTCGAAATCAGCCACCGCAAGATCGATCGCCGTTCCCGAAGCCTGACCGGTTTGAAGGACCGTCACCGTCGCCGCGGCGGCGGGAAAGGCCACAAGACACCCCGCAGCAAGAATTGCAGGCGCAAAAACAGAGGCCATGGAATACATGGGCAAACCTTCCACCAGAAAAACATATTCAGCAATCTGCTGAATAAAGCGTAATCTTACTGCGGGTTTGCGTCGACTTGTCTAATTTGACAGGTCTACGTGCGATTCAATTATTTCTTTGAAAACAAAACATATTCTACTATAGGTTGCCGGGCGTGCGATTATTCAATCGAATATCTTTCCAGATAACCAAATGGTTTAATTGGTAAAAACCGATCATCCAAAATGTTCCCGCTGTGGCAGATGAATATGGCAGAAGGGCCATTGCTGCCCCCTCTGCCAGTTCAACCGGTTTCAGAATATCCCTATCACGTACAGAATCACGATGACGACAACGGGAACACCCAACCACCAAGCGACCAATCCTTTCATTCGAACCTCCTGAAATTGTGTAGTTGAAAAACCAACGTCATCTTTTTCGGATGGTTCCTCGCACCCCTCCTTCCCTGACCGCAGCACCTTGACGAGGGATGCGTGGTCTTGGCATGGCTTGGACCTTCATGATCTATCGCACCGCTGCCGCCATTCTTGAACAAGGGCTTCGTCTCCGCGCCAGCGTCGGGCGGTCTGAAACGCTGCGCGAACGGCTTGCGTTGATCGACGTGCCGCGTGCGGACATCTGGATTCACGGCGCCTCGGTGGGCGAGCTGGCATCGGCCCGCCCGGTGATCGGGGCCCTGGCGCAGTCGCATCGCGTGCTGGTGACGGCAAACAGCCTGACTGGGCGGGACTTGGCGGCAGGCTGGGGAACGGCCGCGCGCCTGGCCCCCTTGGACATGCCGGAGGCGTTGAGGCGGTTTCTGGCGCAAGCGCAACCCAGGTTGCAGGTCACCGTCGAATCCGAGTTCTGGCCGCTGCGGTCGCAGGCCCTTGCCGATCGCGCCATCCCCCAGGCCATGATCGGCGCGCGCCTGTCGCAGCGATCCGCCGCCCGCTGGGCGCGGCTGCCGGGGATCATCACGCCATTGCTGGAACGGCTTGCGGGCCTGTCGGCGCAAGACCCGGACAGCGAGGCGCGGCTTTTGGTGCTTGGCCTGCCGGCCGCTGCGATCCTGCCCCGGCTTGACCTGAAGCTGCTGACCCCCGCCCGCATCCGGCCGCCCCAGCCCGACCCGCTTCGCGACCGCACGCTGCTGGCGGCCTCGACCCACGAGGGCGAGGAGGCGCTGATCCTCGACGCCTGGACGGCGGCACGTCGGGACCATCCCGACCTGCAGCTTATCCTTGCGATCCGCCATCCGCAGCGCGGGGATCAGGTGTCGGCCCTTCTGGCACAGCGGGGGATCGCACATCAACGGCGCTCGGCCGGCGAAAGCGGTGGCGAGGTGATGCTGGCCGATACCCTGGGCGAGATGGACCGCTGGTACGCCTCGGCCGGCCTCTGCTTTGTCGGCGGCTCTTTGACAGACCGGGGCGGGCATACGCCTTGGGAACCTGCGGCCCATGCCTGCGCGATCCTGCACGGTCCGCATCTGTCGAATTTCCGCGACGCCTATGGGGCGCTGGATGCCGCGGGGGCTGCCCAGCCCGTCGATGCCGGCAGCCTAGCCCAACAGGTGATCGCGCTCGCGGGCCAGCCAGACCGGGCGCGGCAGATGGGCCAGGCGGCCCGCGCCGTGCTGGACGACCGCGCGGGCGATCCGGCAGCCCTGATCGCGCATCTGCGGGAACTTGCAGGCAAGCCCCGCTGACCCGATATAGGCAGGGAAGGAAACAGGATTGAACTGATGATCCGCTATGCTTTGCGCTGCGAGA
>JAPSIP010000213.1 GCA_031178645.1 Paracoccus sp. (in: a-proteobacteria)
GCCGCATTCCCGCACCCGCGTCATCTCGCATTCCCTGAAGGTCACGCCCGAAGGGCATTTCGTGAACCACCAGCAGGATCCCTTTGGCAACTGGCTGGCCCGCTTTGTCTTTCCCGAACCCGTAAGCGAATTGAAGATCGAGGTCGATCTGGTCGCCGACATGACCGTCTATAACCCCTTCGACTTCTTCGTCGAGGACAGCGCCGAAACCTGGCCCTTCGAATATGTCCCCGAACTGGCCGAGGAACTGATCCCCTATCGCGCCACGGAACCCGCCGGGCCGATGCTGCGGGCGTTTCTGGACAGCATCCCCCGCGACCGGACCCGCACTGTCGATTTCATCGTGGCGCTGAACGCGCGCATCGCGGGCGAGACGGCCTATACGATCCGGATGGAGCCGGGCGTGCAGACGCCCGAGGAAACACTGACCCTGCGCAGCGCATCCTGCCGCGATTCCACCTGGCTGCTGGTCCACGCGCTGCGCCACCTGGGCTTCGCCGCGCGCTTCGTATCGGGATACCTGATCCAGTTGAAACCGGACCTTCAGGCACTGGACGGCCCGTCGGGCACGGCGCACGATTTCACCGATCTGCACGCCTGGGCCGAGGTTTATCTGCCGGGCGCGGGCTGGATCGGGCTTGACCCCACCTCGGGCCTGCTGGCGGGGGAAAGCCATATCCCGTTGGCCGCAGCACCCCATTACCGGTCCTGCGCCCCCATCTCGGGCGCCGCCAGCTTTGCCGAGGTCGATTTCAATTTTGACATGCAGGTCCGCCGCGTGGCGGAACATCCGCGCATCACCAAGCCCTTCAGTGACGACGCCTGGGCCGACCTGAACAAACTGGGCCAGCAGGTCGACGCCGCCCTGCGCGATGGCGACGTGCGGCTGACCATGGGCGGCGAGCCGACCTTCGTGTCCATCGACGATTTCGAATCCGGCGAATGGAACACGGATGCGGTCGGGCCTACGAAACGCGATCGCGCCGACGTTCTGATCCGCAAGCTGCGCAACCGCTTTGCCCCCAACGGCTTCCTGCATTACGGTCAGGGCAAGTGGTATCCGGGCGAGACGCTGCCGCGATGGACCTTTTCGCTGTATTGGCGCAAGGACGGCCAGCCGGTCTGGCAGAACCCCGACCTAATCGCGCAGGAAAGCGCGGCCGAGGCGGTGACGCCCCTGCAGGCGCAGGAATTGCTGCGGGAAATGGCCGCCGAACTGGGAGTGGGCTACGACACCATCCTGCCCGCCTACGAGGATCCGGCGGAATGGCTGGTCAAGGAAGCAAACCTGCCCGCCAATGTCACGCCCGAGAACAGCGAACTGGCCGACCCCGAGGCGCGCCACCGCATCGCCGCCGTCTTCGACCGGGGCCTGACCACGCCGACGGGCTTCGTGCTGCCGGTCCAGGCCTGGCAGTCGAAAGCCGGTCTGAAATGGTATTCGGAACGCTGGCGTCTGCGGCGCGGCCATGTCTTCCTGGTGCCCGGCGACAGCCCGGTCGGATATCGGCTGCCGCTGGCCTCGCTGCCGCATCTGCCGGAATCGGTCTATCCCTATATCAACCCCACCGATCCGACGGTGGACCGCGCGCCGCTGGCCAATCCGGGCGAGATCGCGCCCGATCGCAAGTCGCAGCCCATGGCCAGCTTCGTCGCCAATGCGCCCACGCAGGACGTAGTCGAACAGGTGCCCGGCATGGGAGAGGCGGAATTGCAGGGCATGGTGCGCACCGCCCTGTCGGTCGAACCCAAGAACGGGCGGCTTTGCGTCTTCATGCCGCCCGTCGCCACGCTTGAGGAATATCTGGACCTGTTGCACGCGGTCGAGGCCGCCGCCCTGCGCCTGAACCTCAAGGTGCATGTGGAGGGCTATGCCCCGCCGCACGACCCGCGCCTGAACGTGATCCGCGTGGCCCCCGACCCCGGCGTGATCGAGGTGAACATCCACCCTGCCGCCGATTGGGACGACTGCGTGGCGATCACCCAGGGCGTCTACGAGGATGCGCGCCAGTCCCGTCTGGGCGCGGAAAAGTTCATGATCGACGGCAAGCATACCGGCACCGGCGGCGGCAACCATGTGGTCGTCGGCGGTGCGACCACCAATGACAGCCCCTTCCTGCGCCGCCCGGACCTGCTGGCCAGCCTGATCCGGCACTGGAACCGGCACCCGTCGCTGTCCTACCTGTTCTCGGGCCTGTTCATCGGGCCGACCTCGCAGGCGCCCAGGATCGACGAGGCCCGGCACGATGCGTTGTACGAACTGGAAATCGCGCTTGCGCAGATCCCCTCGCCCGACCGGGGCACGCCGCCCCTGCCCTGGCTGACCGACCGGCTGCTGCGCAACATCCTGACCGATGTCACCGGCAACACCCACCGGGCGGAAATCTGCATCGACAAGCTGTATTCTCCCGACGGACCGACCGGCCGCCTGGGCCTTGTCGAATTCCGCGGCTTCGAGATGCCGCCCGACCCGCGGATGAGCCTAGCACAGCAACTGCTGCTGCGGGCGCTGATCGCGCGGTTCTGGAAGACGCCCGCCACGGGCGATCTGACCCGCTGGGGCACGGCCCTGCATGACCGCTTCATGCTGCCGCATTTCGTCTGGGCCGATTTCCAAGACGTGCTGCGCGACCTGACCGACCACGGCTTCCCCATGCAGGAGGAATGGTTCAAGGCCCAGGCCGAGTTCCGCTTCCCCTTCTGCGGCGAGGTCGAGATCGAGGGGGTCCATCTGGAACTGCGCCAGGCGCTTGAACCCTGGCATGTGCTGGGGGAAACCGGGGCGATCGGCGGCACGGTGCGCTATACCGACAGTTCCACCGAACGCCTGCAGGTCAAGCTGGCCTCGCCCGATCCCAGTCGCTACCAGGTGCTGTGCAACGGGCGCGCGGTGCCGCTGACCGATGTGGGCGCGGGGGAAGCCGTGGCGGGCCTGCGCTACAAGGCCTGGCAACCGGCATCCGCGATGCATCCTGTCCTGCCGGTCGACGCGCCGCTGACCTTCGACATCTTCGACACCTGGTCGAACCGCGCGCTTGGCGGCTGCATCTATCATGTCGCCCATCCGGGCGGGCGAAATTACGACACCTTCCCGGTCAACGGCAACGAGGCCGAGGCGCGCAGGCTGGCCCGCTTCAGCCCGCATGGCCATACGCCTGGCCAGGGCCTTGTCCCCCGCCCCGAACGCATCCATCGCGAATTCCCGCTGACGCTGGATTTGCGGCGCGCCGTGGGGGTCTGACACGGCATGGGCGGCGAAGGCGCCATCGCCACCGGCCGGACGCGGGTTGCGGGCTATCGCCCCCTGCCCGGCGTCCCGGACGAGATGCTGGGCAAGGACGGTCAGGTCCGTCCGCTGTGGCGCAACCTGGTCGCGCATCTGGACGCGCTGACCGACGAGGATCTGACCCGCGACCTGGCGCGCGCCGACCGCTATCTTCTGGATAGCGGCGTCTTCTATCGCCAATACGGCGAAGGCCAATCGACGGAACGCCCGTGGCCGCTGAGCCATATCCCTGTCCTTCTGGCCGAGGATGACTGGGCCCGGATCGGCCGCGCCCTGTGGAGGAGGACC
>JAPSIP010000010.1 GCA_031178645.1 Paracoccus sp. (in: a-proteobacteria)
CTGTCCCCATCCCCCGCCAGGGCGAGCCGATCCCGCGCCCCTGCGCATCCAGTCATGCGACCGGCTGCTGGCGCTCGGCTGGAAGCCTGGCGGAATGGCAAAACTGCGCGCCTCCCTGCCCCATCTACTGTGCTGAAATATCCTCGGGGGTAGGACGCCCCAGGCGTCCGCAGGGGGTCCGAGGACCCCCTGTCCGTCAATGTAGCAAGCGTCAGGCCCGACGGATCGATGCCATGCCCAGAACCCGCGCCCGCTTGCGCGGATCGCTGTCGAACAAGGCCGCCAATTGTTCGGTGATCGCGCCTGCCAACTGATCCGCGTCGGTGATCGTGACCGCGCGTTCGTAATAGCGCGTCACGTCATGGCCGATGCCGATCGCCAGCAACTCGACCATGCGCTTCTTCTCGACCATGGCGATGACGTCGCGCAGGTGCTTTTCCAGATAGTTCGCCGGGTTGACGGACAAGGTCGAATCATCGACCGGCGCACCGTCGGAAATCACCATCAGGATCTTGCGCGCTTCTGACCGGCGGACCAGCCGCTTGTGGGCCCATTCCAGGGCCTCGCCGTCGATGTTTTCCTTGAGCAAGCCTTCCTTCATCATCAGGCCCAAGTTCGGCCGCACCCGGCGCCAAGGCGCGTCGGCCGACTTGTAGATGATGTGCCGCAGGTCGTTCAGCCGGCCCGGCTGCGCGGGGCGGCCTGCCTGCAACCATGCCTCGCGCGACTGGCCGCCCTTCCAGGCGCGGGTGGTGAAGCCCAGGATCTCGACCTTGACGCTGCAGCGTTCCAGCGTGCGGGCCAGCACGTCGGCACAGATCGCCGCAATGCTGATGGGCCGGCCGCGCATCGACCCCGAATTGTCGATCAGCAGGGTCACCACGGTGTCGCGGAACTCGGTATCTTTCTCGACCTTGAAGGACAGCGGTGTCGTCGGGTTCGCCACAACCCGTGCCAGGCGGCCTGCGTCCAGCACGCCTTCTTCCTTGTCGAATTCCCAGCTTCGGTTCTGCTGGGCCTGCAAGCGGCGCTGCAGCTTGTTGGCCAGCCGCGACACGGCCCCGCGCAAGGGTTCCAGCTGCTTGTCCAGATAGGCCCGCAGCCGTTCCTGTTCAGCCGGGTCCGCCAGATCCTCGGCCCGGATTTCCTCGTCCCAGGTCTGGGCGAAGATCTTGTAATCCGCGCTCGCCTCGCTGACCGGGGGCGGCAGGTCGGGCGGGGTTTCCGACTCGGGCATCTCGGCCTCGTCGGTCAGCTGCTCGTCGGACTGGTCGTCCATGCTGACCTGGGCCTGGCGCTCGTCCTGCTGCTGTTCCTGGGACTGTTCGGGCGAGGCCTCGGCATCCTCGCTGTCGTCCTGGTCGCGGGACTGGTTGTCGCCCGCCTCCTCGTCCTGCTCGGCGTTCTCGTCGGCGTCGTCCTCGTCCGGCTGGTCGGGATCGTCGCCCAACTGGTCGGCATAGCCCAGGTCGCTGATGACCTGCCGCGACAGGCGTGCGAAGGCCGCCTGGTCGGCAAGCACCTCGTTCACATGCGCTAGGGAACCGCCCGCCTGCTGTTCCACGAAGGGGCGCCACAGGTCGGCCACATGCTGCGCGCCGCCGGGAAGCTGCCGACCCGTCGCGGCCTGGCGCAAGATATAGCCCGCAGCCACGGCCAGCGGCGCGTCAGCAGGCGCTTTGATCTGGGCATAGCCCTTCTTTTCGGCATCGGCGCCGATGCGGGCATCGATGTTGGACAGCGCGCCCGGCATGTCACGCGCGCCAAGCGCCTCGCAGCGCGCGGTTTCCATCGCCTCGTAAAGCTCTCGAGCCATGGGGCCGGCGGGGGCAAAGCGGGCATGGGTCGCGGCATTGTGGTGGCGCATCCGCATCGCCAGGGCATCGGCAGTCCCGCGGGCCTGCAGCACCTCGTCCCGGCCCATGCGGCGGCTGACCTGCGGCAGACGCATCGTGTCGCCCGCCACGCCCGAAGGATCGGCGCTGAAGGTCACGTTCAGGTCCCGGTCGTCGGCCAGGGCACGGGTCGCCTCGGACAAGGCCTTCTTGAATGGGTCGGCGGGGTTGTCGGACTTTTTCATAAGGATTGATAGAACACCGCCGCGCGCATCAGGCAAGGGCACATGTGCGCGAATGCAGGCGGGCCTGTGCATTGCCGCGCGCCGAAAGGACGAACCAAGCCCGGCGACTGAGGTTATGCTGGCCGCGCCATCACAAGAAAAGGACGACGGACATGACCAAGCCGCGGATCGGCATCATCATCAGCTCAACCCGTGACACCCGCTTTGCCGACAAGCCCGCGCAGTGGCTGCTGGACAAGGTGAAGGACCACCCCGACCTGGATTTCACATTGATCGACCTGCGCTATCAGGACCTGCCCTTCTTCAACGAAGCCGCCTCGAACCTGTGGATGCCGTCCAGCGATCCGCGCGCCGTCACCTGGCAGGAAAAGCTTGCGGGCTTCGACGGCTTCGTCTTCGTGGTGGCGGAATATAATCGGTCCATCACCGGGGCGCTGAAGAACGCGCTCGACCAGGCCTACAAGGAATGGAACCGCAAGCCGTTCGGCGCGCTCGCCTATGGCAGCATGGGCGGCGCCCGTGCCCTGGAACATCTGCGCCTGATCGGGATCGAGCTTCAGATGGTGCCCTTGCGCAACGCCGTCCATATCGGCGCAGGAGATTTCTTCAAGGTTTCCCCCCTTGGATCAAATGCCCCGATGAGCGAGATCGAGGGGAACCTGGTAGGATCGTTGAATGCCATGCTGGAAGAACTGGCCTGGTGGGCAAAGACCTTGCAGGCAGCCAGAGCCTGACATCCGGATCGGGCAGCACCGCAGGGCGCTGCCCGTCTTGGTTCAGAAGCGGTCCAAGTGTGCGTCGATGGCGGCGGCGATCTCGCGCCGGATCACGGCCCGCAGGTTGGCCGAGAACCGCTGGCCCAGTTCGCCGTTCAGTTCCTCCTGCACCATCTCGCGCAGAAGCTCGCGGATCGCGCGGTCCTCGTCGTCGGGGTCAGCCTCGGCGCGCTGTTCGGCATCAAAGGCCGCAGCCTCGGCGGCCAGATGGGCGACTGTGTCGACAGCGGCGTGGTCGGGCGACATGACCCAGCCCGAGATACGCTGTTCGGACGGCTTGGGTGCGGCAAGGATCACCAGCTTCGGTTCCTCGATCTCGGGCCGCATCCGGGCCTTCCAGTCGAAGGCTTCCGCGAAATCGTCCTCGTCCTCGGCGCTGTCGTCGACAAGGGCCGAGAAGCTGTCGGCCACAGGGGCGGGTGCGGCTTCGGCCTGCGGCGCGGCTTCGCGAAGCTCGGGGCGCAGCCAGGAACGCCAGCCGGACGCCTTGGGCGCTTCGGGCTGCTCGACCCGCCGCTCGGCCCCAAGGCGCAGGGGGGCTGCGTCCGCAGAGGGAACGATCTCGGGCCGGGCGCGGAGGATGAATTGCGGGACGGGCGGCGTCTCGACCACCTCCTCCACCGCCGGGGCCGGCGCGGGACGGACGGCTGTTTCCACCATCTGCCGGGCAAGCGCCGCGTTGCCGCCGTAACGGCGGGCCAGAAACTCGCCCGCGTCGTCCTGCACCAGGCCCGTGCGGTCGGCGCGGATGCTGTCGCGGGCGGAGCTGAGCGCATCGTCATCCGCGATCATGCGGCGGATCGCGGTCAGGACATCGCCAATGTCTTCGGAAAGGCGGGCGGCGTTCTGCGAGAAGCGGGGATCACCCATGGTGCCCCCCGCCGTTCAGGGCATCAGTCGCGCCCGATCGCGCGCAAGACGCGGTCAAGGCTTTCGCCCTGCTTGCTGGTGTAAGGCGCGTCGCGCACGGCGTTGTAGTACTGCGAAGGGTCATAGGTCGGAATCCCCAGGTTCAGGTGTTCTACCGTAAGACGACCCATAGCAGCCAGAAGTTGATAATGTGCTAACTGGAGCTGCGCTTCCGCCGTGATCTTGTCGGCGCGGGCTTCCAGAAGCGATTGTTCCGCGTCCAGCACGTCCAGCGTGGTCCGCGCGCCAAGCGCCGCTTCCTCGCGCACGCCGTTATAGGCTTGCTGGGCTGCAGAGATCTGTTCGTCGATGGCGCTGATCTGCGCGCGCGCCACGGTGATATTGGCCCATGATTCGCCGACCTGCTGGCTGATCTGGCGGGACACGTTCAGCAGCACCGACCGCGCCTGATCCCGCTGGGCCATTGCCTGGCGGTGCTGGGCGGGCAGCCGGCCGCCGGAGTAAATCGTCTGGCTCATGGTCAGGCCGACCGAGGCGCTGTCGCGGGTATCGTCGCCACCGCCCAGCGTGGCCTGCGGGCTGCGCGTGAGGCCTGCCCCGATATTGCCCGTCAGCCGGGGGTTACGCTCGGCCGCTGCGGCGGCGACGCCCAGTTCGGCGGCCGCGGCGCGGCGCTGCGCCTGCGCGATCAGGGGGTGGTTGCGCTGTCCGATGGCCCGCGCCTCGTCGACCGAGCCCGGCAGCCTCGGCAACGGCGGGGGCGCGTCCAGCCGACCGGGCAACCGCCCCGTCGCCGCCAGATAGCTTTCGCGCGCGATTTCCAGGTCACCCTGCGCCGAAGCCAGCCCCGCCTGGGTCTGCGCCAGTTGCGCATCGGCAAGGGCCACGTCGGTCACGGTGATCTCGCCCACATCGAAACGGTCCTGCGCGGCCTGGCGTTCGCGGGACAGAACCTCGACCGAGTTCTGTTGCAGGGCAACCCGCTCGCTCGCCTGCCTGATGTCGAAAAAGGCGACCGTGGCAGCCAGCAGGATATCCTGTTCGACCGCGACAAGGCCCTGGCGGGCGGCAAGAACCTGCTCCTTGACGGCGTCGATCGCCAGTTGCGACCGGCCCCAGTCGTAAAGGGTCATCTGCGCGCCGATCTGCAGGCTGGTTGAACGCGAGGTGGTATAGCCCGTCAGGCCTTCGGCCCGCTGCACGGTATGGCTTGCGGTCCATTCGATCACCGGGCGCAGCGCAGAGATTGCGATGGCCACCTCTTCGTCGGCGGCGCGCAGCACGGCACGGTTCTGTTCGATCAGCGCGGAATGGCGATAGGCGGCGACCATCGTGTCGGCCAGCGACTCGGCCATCGCAGACTGCCCGCCCAGGGCCATGACCGCGCCAAGGGCAAATCCGCCAAGGATGCGCAGCCCCCTCATAGCGAGAAACTCCGGGCGCGTTGGAAGCCGGGAAGCAGGGGCGCGCCCGCGTTGAAGCCATAGCGCCAGACGACCCGCCCACCGAAGCAGTGACCGATGCGGACCACGCCAAGCGCGCCTTCCAGGAACAGCGCGGCGATGCGCCCGCCTTCCTTCAACTGGGCCAGGATCGCGGGGGGAACCTCTTCGACGCCGCCATTGATCAGGATCGCGTCATAGGGGGCCTGTCGGGCCGCTCCTTGCGCCAGGGGCGCGTTCAGCACCGCGACGTTGAACACGCCCGCCTCGGATAGGCGCCGTTCGGATTCGGCGGCCATTTCGGCGCTTTCCTCGATGGCGACGACGGTCTGGACCAGGCGCGCCAGGACGGCGGCCGAATATCCATAGCCGCAGCCCAGATCCAGGACCAGGTCGTCCGGCTGCAGATCCAGCATGTCGATCATCTTGCCCAGGGTGCGCGGCTCCAGCACCACCCGGCCACCGCCAAGATCCAGGTTTTCGCCCGTATAGGCCACCGCGCGGCGGGAAGCGGGAACGAAATCCTCCATCGGGACCGCCAGCATGGCCTCGATCACGGGGAACTTGGTGACATCATTGGGGCGAACCTGCGTGTCCACCATCATGGTGCGACGCGTGGCGAAATCGCTCATCTCTGGGAACCTCTGCGAGCTGCTTTAGGGCTTATTGCCACGATTCCGGGGGTCCCGCAACGCTGCACGTTCCCGTCTTGCAAGCCGCGCGGCGTTCCTCTATTCCATGCCTACCTTTCGGCGGCGGGTTGGCGGAGAGGTTACGCAGCGGATTGCAAATCCGTGAAGACCGGTTCGATTCCGGTACCCGCCTCCAGGGGTTTCCCCCATTCAACGGATAACGGCCCTTCAGGCCTTGGTTTCGCGCCGGAATCTGACAGACATCTGCCAGGGCGCGCCATAGGTCAGCCACAGCGCCGAGACCCACCACAGCGCCACCATCGCCCAGACATCGACCGCCATGCGGCGCAGGATGCCCTGATCCAGCGGGTTCATCTGGAAGGCATCTCCCAGCACCGACAGAAGCACGCAGGCGAGAAAGGAAAACAGCCCGCCCCGGCCGATCTGCTGCAGGGCCACACCCAGGCGGCTTGCGGCCATGCGCTCCATGATCCCGGCCAGGGGAACGGCGACCAGCCAGCTTGCGCCCATGATCGCCATGTAGCGGGTGCCGTCCAGGTCCCATTTGCCGATCTCGCCCCCATAGATCAGGCGCAGCGCGTCGCGGAAGGGAAGCGCGGGCTCGCCGATCTTGGCGCCGATGATGATGGCCGTGCCGAACAGGAACATGCCCGTGGACAGGACCGTCAGCAGCCTGCGGTACTGCATCAGCGCCGGCATGACCTGCTTGCGGAACAGGCCCATGGCGATGCCGGAAAAGAACAGCATCTGCCAGCCGAAGGGGTTGAACAGCAGCCCGCCAAGGCGGTGGTTGGGCACAAAGGCGTTCAGCACTGGCGCAAAGCACCACAGAACAAAGGATCCGGCGGCGAAGCTGACCGGATAGCGCAGCAACAGCGGCACCAGGAACGGGACCGAGGCCAGCAGGATCACATACACCGCCAGCACGTCCAGCAGGTTCGGCTGCAGCCACATGCTGGCCAGGACGCCGAAGAAGCCGATCGGGTTTTCCAGCACCCAGACCGCATATTGGTGCCAGATCGCCGTGTGGTCCATGTCCAGGGCCAGCAGCCCGGCCGAGACAAGCGCCATCAGCATTCCGCCGAAGACCAGGGCGCGCCAGACCTCGAAGGCGCGGCGGCCAAAGCGCCATTGCGCGGCGCGGCGGCTCTGTCTGGTTTCGACCGATAGCCAGACCATGCCGACCAGGAAGCCCGACAACAGCACGAACAGTTCCGCCGCATCGAAGATCGAGAAATTGGCCAGCGTGAACCACCGCAATTCCGAGACCGGCATATGGTCCAGCATGATGCATACAAGCGCGTATCCGCGCAGCATATCCAGTGCGATCAGCCGCTTCATAGGGGAAGGACGCTCCACTGCCGCAACAGGGCGGGATCCGACACAAGGGCGTCGGTTTCGTCGCGGGTCAGGTAATTCAGCGCCTGCGTCTTGGTCCCGGCATGGGCGATCTTGGCGCCGGCGGTGATGCGGGCCAGGCGCTTGTCTTCGGGCAGGACCGGGTTTTCGGGCAAAAGCGCGACGTGGCGGTCGATCTGCGCCTGGTCCCCGCCAAAAGCCAGCAGGCCCGCCGCGCCTTTCAGGGGGCGGGGCATCGCGCGGACCACGGCGCTGGCGTCTGACAGCACCGCCGGCGGGTCACGCTCCTCGGGCGTGACCAGCAGGCCCCGCATCCGCGCCCAACGGCCGAAGATCGGGCTTGCCGAATAGCGCGAGGTCAAGGGCGACAGGATCAGCCCGGCCAGGATGGGCGACAGCCAGATCAGTTGGGCGGGCGAAAACTGCGCCAGCACGATCAGCGTGCCGATCCCAAGCCCCACATGGACCCAGTGCCGGGCGATCACCACGTTCCAGTCGGGCATGGACCCGGCCCGGACCTGGGCGTTCCAGCCGCTGTCGCGGCCGCGCAGGATTTCATAGATCTGGCGGGTCTGGATCAGCATCTGAACCGGGGCGATCAGGGCCGACAGCAGAATCTCGAACAGGGAACTGGCAAAGATCCGCACCGGCCCGCCGGAATTGCGCGCGAGAGGCCGCAGCCAGGCGCGGAAGGTCGCGATCAGCTTGGGCAGCAGCAAAAGCGCCATCGACACCACGAACAGCCACAGCATCCGGCGGGCATCGAAGACCGGCCAGTCGGGGAACAACTGATAGGCGTTCGGGAAATATTCGGGCGTGGACAGCAGCACCGTGGCCGACAGGACCAGACCCACCAGGATCAGGGCCAGCCAAAGCGGGCTCATCAGGAAGCCCAGGATGCCGATGGTGAAATGCGCCAGCGTCACGGCCCGCGCGCCGCGCATTCCGAACAGGCGGGAATGCTGCAGGTTGCCCTGCGCCCAGCGGCGTTCGCGCACCGCCATGTCCAGAAGCGTCGGCGGGCAGCCTTCGAAGCTGCCGCGCAGGTCGTGGTCCAGCCGGACCTTCCAGCCGGCGCGGCACAGGGCCGCTGCTTCCACAAAGTCATGCGACAGGATGGTGCCGCCAAAGGGTGGACTGCCGGGCAGGCGCGGCAGCCCGCAGGCCGAGGCAAAGGCCGTCATGCGGATGATGGCATTATGGCCCCAGAAATTGCCCGTATCGCCCGACCAGGCCGATACGCCCCGCGCGATCATCGGCCCATAGACGCGGCCCGCGAACTGGGTCAGCCGGGCAAAGATCGTCTCGCCGCCCACCAGGATCGGCATGGTCTGGATCAGCGCCAGCCGGGGATCGGCGTTCATCCGGGCGGACAATTCGCGGATCGTGGCGCCGGTCATGATGCTGTCGGCGTCCAGCACGACCATCTGGTCATAGCGGCCGCCCCAGCGGCGAACGAAGTCGCTGATGTTGCCGGTCTTGCGATCCTCGTTGGTGATGCGGCGGCGATACCAGATCGGCAGGGGCGACATCTTGCGGGCCGCGTCGATCACCATCGTCTCGTTCACGGCGATGACGGGGTCGCGGCTGTCGGACAGCACGAAGATCTCGGCCCGGTCGGCCATGCCCTCGCGTTCCAGTTCCCGGGCAAGGGCCGTCAGCAGGCCGATGCTTTTCTGCGCATCCTCGTGATAGATCGGCATGACCACGGCCAGGCGCGCGTCGTTCGGCCCCGAAGGCGTCGTCAGGCGCGATGCGAACAGCCCGGCCAGCACGTTGCAGAAGGAAAACCCCACCCAGGCAAAGGTGGGGGCGAACAGCGCCAGCAGCGCCCATTGCATCGGCGTCGGATTGTCGCCGAAGGTCCGCAGCATCTGCATGAAGCCGATCACGGCGATGGCCGCGGTGCCGCCAAAGCTGACAAGGCGGGCCATCCAGACGCGCCAGCCGTTGTGGACGCGCGGGAAGGCCCGTTGGGGCCGCGCGCCGAAGTCCTGCATCGGCATGGCCAGTGGCGATTCGGGCGGGGTCGCGGGCATATGCGCCAAGTCTGCGGAACGCGGATCAGCCGGGTTCATGCTGTCCAGCGTGCAAGCCATGTTTCGCTCTGGGCCACACCGTCGGGCGTGGTCAGCACCGCCTGCAGGTCGGCCAGCGTCGCGTTGCCCGGCTCGAACTCGAACGCCAGGCGCAGCACGCCCTGGTCGGGCAGCGGCTTCAGATAGGCATGGACAATCGTCCCGGCCGAAGTGGTGACCTGCGATTCCGGCAGCGTGTCGGTGAACAGCGACAGGTCGAAATCGACGATCACGCTGCGCGCGGCCTCGGAGTTGATCGACCGCCCGCTGCGAACCTGGCGCACCTTGGCCAGGGGAAGGTCGTTGGCCGGCAGCGCCGCGAAGATCAGCCGATAGCGGAATTCATGGCGCTTGTCGCGGGCCAGGGGCTCCTTCGGAACCCAGCAGCTGACGATGTTGTCGTTGAACTCGTTCTCGACGGGGATCTCGACCAGGCGGACCTCGCCCTCGCCCCAGTTCTCCTCGGGCTCGATCCAGGCCGAGGGGCGCAGGTGATACAGCGCCTCAGGGTCCTGGTAATGGTCGAAATCGCGGCTGCGCTGCACAAGGCCGAAGCCGCGCGGGTTGTTGTCCACGAAGGACGCGATCTGCAGGGTCTTGTGCGCGCCCAGCGTGCGCCACAGGGCCTGGCCCGCGCCTGTATGCATTTCCAGCCCGTCGCTGTCATGGACAGCGGGGCGATAGTCGTCCACCTCGCGCCGGCTGGCCGGGCCGAACCAGAACATCGAGGTCAGGGGCGCAAGCCCGGTATTCTGCAACTCGACCCGCGGGAACAGCGCGACGCGCGTTCGCACGATCGTCGATGCACCCGGATTGACGTCGAACTGATAGGCCCCGGCCACCGACTTGCTGTCCAGAAGCGCATAGATGCGCACCCATTCCGATGTCTCGGACGGCTCCTGGATCCAGAAGTCGGTGAACAGCGGGAATTCCTCGCCATCCGGGCTGCCGGTCTTGATCGCAAGCCCGCGCGCCGACAGGCCATAGATCGTGCCGCGCGCCACGGCGCGGAAATAGGTCGCGCCCTGGAAGACCAGGAACTCGTCCATGACGCCGGGGCGGTTCAGGATGGTGCGCAGGCGGAAGCCCGACCATCCCATCTGCCCCTTGTTCTGCAGGTCCGCGCCGTCGGGAAACTGCGAGGGATCGAATTCCAGAAGCGACGGGTCGAACTCCAGCCGGTGCGGAACGCCGTCGCGCACGATGCTGATATTGACCGGCTCATAGAAGATCGCGCCGGGCGGCAGAAGGTCCATGCCAAAGCGCGGGTTGCCCGCGAAGGGATCCCGGTCGCGGCGAAAGCGGATGGCGCGATACTGGTCATAGGTCAGGTTGGCAAAGCTGCCCACCTGCTCGGCAACCGGCTGTTCGTAAACCCGGGTGGCGCGTTCCGACGCCAGGGAGGCCACTTCCTCGAAACCGAAGGTGGTGGGCGGCGCGGGCGGCGGGGTGTTTCCCCCCTCGCCGGCTGATGCCGCCTCGTCCGTTGCTGTCTGCGCCTGCGCAGGGATGGCCATGAACGACCCTCCTGCGGCCAAGGCGGTGGCTGCGTTGAGAAAATGACGGCGTTTCATATCGGGTGATGGTTGCCAAAAACCGTGTCATTATAAGGGTGCTGCATTGCCGCAGCAAGGCGCAAGCCGAAAGCGGGGCGGCCAGCCGGGACTGGTGGGCCGGGCCTGCCGCTGCCCCGTCTCGCGGCTTTCCGCCTATTGTTGCGCCAGCCATTCGGTGATGGGGCGGCGCAGGTTCGGTTTTCCCGAATCCAGCCCCTCGTCGATGATCTTGCGCAATTCGGTGATCGAGACCCGCCGGATCAGGTGCTTGACCGGCCCGATGGAAGCCGGGCGCATTGACAGGCGCGGAATCCCTAGGGCGGCAAAGGTCAGCGCCTCGACCGGGCGGCCCGCATCCTCGCCGCAGAAGGACAAGGGCACACGCGCCTCCTCGCAGCGCGCGATGATCTGGCGCAGCATCAGCAGGAAGGACGAGCTGAGCGTGTCATAACGCCGCCGCACCCGTTCGTTTTCCCGATCGGCGGCAAAGAAGAACTGCTTGAGGTCGTTGCCCCCGATCGAGATGAAGTCGCACATCTCGAAGAACTTCCGGGGCGCGAATGCCAGCGACGGCGTTTCCAGCATCGCGCCCACGCGGATGTCGGTGGGCATGGGATGGCCCAGACGCTGTTCGCGCGACAGTTCCTGCATCAGGATTTTATATGCCGCATCGTATTCGCTGATATCCGCGATGAAGGGGAACATCACATGCAGTGGCCGCCCGCTGGATGCGCGGATCAGCGCCTGCAACTGCATCCGCAGCACGCCGCGCTTGTCCAAACCCACGCGGATCGCGCGCCAGCCCATCGCCGGGTTCGGTTCGTCCTGCGGCTTCATATAGGGCAGGACCTTGTCGGACCCGATGTCCAGCGTGCGGAACATCACCGGCTTGCCCTGGGCATTGTCCATGACGCGGCGGTAAAGCTCGGCCAATTCGCCCCGGCGGGGGACGTGGTTGCGGATCAGGAACTGCAATTCGGTGCGGAACAGGCCCACGCCTTCCGCCCCGGACCCTGCCAGAGACGGCAGGTCGGCCATCAGGCCCGCGTTCATGTAAAGCTGGACCGTCGTTCCGCAGGTGCCCGTCGCAGGCAAGCCGCGCAGGCTGGCATAGCGGTTCTGCGCCTCGGCCTGCATGGCGATCTTGTCCAGGAAGGCCTTGTGGACGCTTTCCTCGGGGCGCAGGTGAACGATGCCCTGGTCGCCATCGACCAGGATCGTGTCGCCGTTCAGCGCCTCGGTCGTGATGCGGGGCGCGTGGATCACCAGCGGGATCGCCAGGGCGCGCGCCACGATGGCCGCGTGGCTGCCCACGGATCCGTCCTCCAGCACGACACCCTTCAGGCGGCGGCCGTATTCCAGCAGTTCCGCCGGGCCGATGTTGCGGGCGACCAGGATCGGGTTGTCGGGCATCTCGGCCCCAGTATCGGCCCCCTGCCCCGTCAGGATGCGCAAAAGCCGGTTGGACAGGTCGTCCAGATCGTGCAGCCGTTCGCGCAAGTAAGGATCGGCGGCCATCTCCAGCCGTGCGCGGGCAGCGGACTGTTCCTTTTCCACCGCGGCCTCGGCAGACAGGCCAAGCTGGATGTCCTCCTCCATCCGCTTCAGCCAGCTGCGCGAATGGGCGAACATGCGATAGGTTTCCAGAACGGCGGCGTGTTCCCCCTCGCCGCCCATGTCGGCGGCCGCGACCATTTTGTCCACGGTGCTGCGCAGCATTGCCACGCCTTCGTGCAACCGCGCGCTTTCGCGGTCGGGGTCGTCGCCCACGGGGTTGGTCACCACCACGCGCGCCTCGTGCAGCCAGACCCGGCCTTCGGCGGCGCCTTCCTGGCCGGTCGAGCCGCGGATCATCAGCGGGAAGCGGTGCTTGGGCGGCATCGAATCCGACTGGCTGCCCTGGAAGGCGCCCAGTTCGGTCATCTCGGCCAGAACCATGGCCACGACTTCCAGGCCATAGATCTCGTCTTCTGAAAACAGCCGCGCCTCGCGGCACTGGACGACCAGCACGCCCAGGCGTTCGCCCACCCGCTGGATCGGCACGCCCAGGAAACTGGGGAACACTTCCTCGCCCGTTTCGGGCATGAAGCGGAAGCCGGGTTCGGACGGCGCATCGGCGGTATTGATGTAACGCCCGGTGCGGGCCACGCGGCCCACCAGGCCCTCGCCCAGCCGCAAGCGGGTGCGATGGACGGATTCGGGCCGCAGCCCTTCGGTCGCGCACAATTCCAGCGTGTTGGGATCGCGGAACAGATAGATCGAGCAGACCTGCGTCCCCATCGAATCGGCAATGTGATGGGTGATCTGGTCAAGCCGGTCCTGGCCGCCGCCGGGGGCAGCCAGGATGTTCTTCAACCGTTGCAACAGCTTGCGTGAATCGCTGTCCTTGCGGTCTTGCATCGCCTGCCTGCCCTGCCTTGCTTTGCCCCGCAGGTGCCGTCCGGCACGCCGTCAGGAGGATCTCAGGCCGCTTCCAGGCCAAAGGCATCATGCAGCGCCTGCACGGCCAGTTCCATATATTTGCGGTCGATCAGCACCGAAATCTTGATCTCGCTGGTTGAGATCACCTTGATGTTGACGTTTTCATCGGCAAGCGCCTTGAACATCTTGGCCGCGACGCCCGTATGGCTGCGCATCCCGATGCCCACGACCGAAACCTTGGCAACTTCCGTGTCCACGACCAGTTCGTCATAGGCGATATGGCCCGAGGCCTTGGCCTCCTCCATCGCGCGCTTGGCCCGCTCGACCTGGTTGATCGGGACCGAGAAGGTCATGTCGGTCACCGAACCCGGATGATCCTCGTAATCCTTTTCCGAAATGTTCTGGACGATCATGTCCACGTTCACGCCGGCTTCGGCCAGGGGCGCGAAGATGGCTGCGGAAATGCCGGGCCGGTCCTCGACCGTGACCAGGGTGATCTTGGCCTCGTCCCGCGAGGAGGCGACGCCGTTGACGACTTTCGATTCCATGATTTCCTCCTCATCGCAGATCAGGGTGCCCGAGTTCTCGTCCGTGTCCTCGAACGAGGATAGCACGCGCAGCCGCACCTTGTAGCGCATGGCCAGTTCGACGGACCGCGTTTGCAGGACCTTGGCGCCCAGGGATGCCAGTTCCAGCATCTCCTCGAAGGCGATCTTGTCCAGCTTGCGGGCCTTCGAGGTGATGCGCGGGTCGGTCGTGTAGACGCCGTCCACATCGGTATAGATGTCGCAGCGTTCGGCCGCGAAGGCCGCCGCGAAGGCCACGGCGGTCGTGTCCGACCCGCCCCGGCCCAGCGTGGTGATGCGCCCGTCCGGGCCTAAGCCCTGGAAGCCAGCGACCACGGCGGCCTTGAAGCCTTCGGCGAATTTCTGGTTGATATTGGCGCGCGGGATGTCCACGAAACGCGCGGCCGAATGGGCGGCGGTGGTGTTGATCGGCACCTGCCAGCCCTGCCAGGATCGCGCGGGCACGCCCATTTCCTGCAGGGTCAGGGCCATCAGGCCGGCCGTCAC
>JAPSIP010000011.1:0-9524 GCA_031178645.1 Paracoccus sp. (in: a-proteobacteria)
CAGGAAGATCATGGTCGGCGCGATATATTGCAGGATGCCGATGGTGGACAGCCGCAACTGCTTGGCGGCTGTCGCATAGCAGATCAGCGGCACGGCCGTCACCGGCCCGCAGGCGATCAGCAGCAGGGTGTCCGTCAGGCTCCCGGCCGCGAAATGCGACTGCCCGCTTGCCCCCAGCCAGAGGACATAGACCAGGGCCAATGGCGTCAGCAGCAGCACTTCCAGCGTGAAGCCCTGGGTCGGACCCAGCGGCAGGCTTTTCTTGCAATAGGCATAGAAGCCCCAGGTCAACATCAGCCCGATCGCCACCAGCGGCAGCCGCCCAAGCTGCACCGTCAGCACCACCACCGCCAGCGAGGCAAGCGCAATCGCCACCATCTGCGCGCGGTTCAGGCGTTCGCGCAGCAGCGTGGCCCCCATCAGGACGCTGAACAGCGGGTTGATGTAGTACCCAAGCGCCGCGTCAAGCGCGTGGTTGTTGCCCACCGCCCAGACATAGATCATCCAGTTCACCGAGATCAGCGCGGCGGTGATCAGCGCCATGCCCAGCAGGCGCGGCTGGCGCAAGGCGCCCGCGACCTCTCGCCAGCGACGTTGCAACAGCAGGACGGCAAGCGCGATGGGCAGCGACCACAGGACACGGTGGGCGATCACCTCGGAGGGGGGAACGTGGGCCAGTTCCTTCATGAACAGCGGCAGAAAGCCCCACATGACATAGGTCGCGATGGCCAGGATCAGGCCACGAGGCGAATCAGCGGGTTGAGAAAGGCTGCTCATGCCGATTGCATAGGCTGCAAAAGCGGCCCGCGCCAGATGGATCAGGTAAGCCCGGCTTCGTCCAGCAGCGTCCGGCCATCGCGGCTTTCGATCTCGATCACCCACAGGTCGGGGTCGAAACCGCGCTGCCGCGCGATGGCGCCATCGACCTCGCGTTCGTCGCCCTGGGCGATGACCTGCCAAGGGCGGCTGTCGCTGTCGAAATCCCATTCGCGACTGTAAAGTGCGGCGGTTCCGTCCAGCATCGCGCATTTCACCAGAACCGCGCCGGCCGTCCCGTCACCCCGCGCCGTCACATAGGCAGGGATATGGGCCAGCCCCAGCCGCGCCAGATAGGCCGCAACCCAGATGCCCGTCGCCAGCCTGGCTTCAGGCATCGCCGTCGCGGAAATCAAGCCCCATCTCATTGTAACGCTCGGCCTCGTCCAGCCAGTTCTCGCGCACTTTCACCTGCAGGAACAGGTGGACGCGGCGGCCCATGAACTCCTCAAGCTCGGCCCGCGCGGCCTGGCCCACGGCCTTGATCGTCTCGCCGCCCTTGCCCAGGACGATGCCTTTGTGGCCCGCGCGCGCGACATAGACGATCTGGTCGACCCTGGCCGACCCGTCCTTGCGTTCCTCCCAGGCCTCGGTTTCCACCGTCAGCTGATAAGGGATCTCCTCGTGCAGGCGCAGGGTCAGCTTTTCGCGGGTGATCTCTGCTGCGATCATGCGCATGGGCAGGTCGGCAATCTGGTCTTCGGGGTAAAGCCAGGGGCTTTCCGGCAGCGTTTCGGCAAGCCAGTCGCGCAACTGGTCGCAGCCATAGCCTTTCTCGGCCGAGATCATGAAGGTGCTGACAAAGGGAAAGGCCGCGTTCAGTTCGGCCGACAAGGCCAGCAGGGTTTCGGCCTTCACGCGGTCGATCTTGTTGATGACAAGCCCCACGGGCGTCTGGCTGTCCAAGCCCTTCAGCGATTCGATGATTGCCTTGGCGCCTTCGGTCAGGCCGCGATGCGCCTCGATCAGCAGCAGGATGATGTCGGCGTCGGCCGCCCCGCCCCAGGCAGCCTTGACCATGGACCGGTCCAGCCGGCGGCGCGGGCGGAAGATGCCGGGCGTGTCGACGAAGACAATCTGGGCCGCGTCATGGATGGCGATGCCGCGGATGCGGGCGCGGGTGGTCTGCACCTTGTGGGTGACGATGCTGACCTTGGCGCCGACCATCTGGTTCAGCAGCGTGGATTTCCCGGCATTGGGTTCGCCGATCAGGGCGACGAAGCCGGCGCGGGTGGATGTGTTGTTGGTCATGCGCGGCCCTCCAGCCGGTCCAGCAGCGCCTGCGCCGCCGCCTGTTCGATGCTGCGTTTCGTGCCCGCGCCCTGGGCCTGCGCCTCGCGACCGTCGGCCAGGCGCGCGGTGATCAGGAAGATGGGCGCGTGGTCCGGGCCGCTGCGTTCGGTCTGTTCATAGGCGGGCGGAGGCATCCCGTTCGCCTGCGCCCATTCCTGAAGCGCCGTCTTGGCGTCGCGGGGATCGTCCTCCAGCGTGTCCAGGCGGCCCGCCCACAGGCGCAGCACGATCCGGCGCGCGGCGTCAAAGCCAGCATCCAGATAGACTGCGGCCAGCACGGCCTCCATCGCGTCGGCAAGCAGGGCTTCCTTGCGACGGCCGCCCGACATCATCTCGGACCGGCCCAGCTTCAGAACGTCGCCAAGCCCGATCTCGCGGGCGATGGACGCGCAGGTTTCGCCCCTAACCAGGGAGTTGTAACGGGGGGCAAGCTGGCCCTCGCTGGCTGACTTGTCGGCGTCGAACAGCGCCTCGGCCATGACCAGGCCCAGGACGCGGTCGCCCAGGAACTCCAACCGCTGGTTGTCGGGCCGGGTCGCGCTGGCGATGGATCCGTGGGTCAGCGCGCGCACCAGCAGTTCGGGACGCGCGAAGTCGTGCCCCAGCCGGGCCATGAAGGCGCGGATGTCGGCGCCGGGTTTCAATCGACCGCCTTGAAGAAGCGGTCCGCCCGCCAGGTCCAGAAATACAGAAGCGACCGCCCCGCGGACGAGAACATGATCCGGTCGGCACGGCCGATCAGGTATTGCGACGGCACGAAGCCAAGGCCGCCAATTTCCTGTGGGAAACGCGAATCCTCGGAATTGTCGCGGTTGTCGCCCATGAAGAAATACTGGCCCTCGGGGACGGTGAAGGTGGGCGTGTCGTCGGCGAATGCGCCGTCCTGGATGTTCAGGATGTCGTGGCTGCGCCCGCCGGGCAGGGTTTCGGTGATGCGCTGCTTGATGCATTCCCCACCTTCGGGCACCGGATCGTTCACGCAGCGCGGGATCAGCCCTTGCGGTCCCTGCTGTTCCTTGATTTCGACGAAATCGCTGGCGGGGGTGATGGGGACTTCCTCGCCATTGATCCACAGCCGGCCGTTCCGCATCTGGATCGTGTCGCCCGGCAGGCCGATCAGCCGCTTGATGAAATCGACGCCCCGCGTGGGGTGGCGGAACACCACCACATCGCCGCGCTCGGGTTCCGAGGCCAGGATCCGGCCGCTGATCGGGCAGATCGAGAAGGGGCAGGAATATTGCGAATAGCCGTAAGCCATCTTGTTGACGAACAGGAAGTCGCCGATCAGCAGCGTGTCCTTCATCGACCCCGACGGAATCCAGAAGGGCTGGAAGAACAGCGTGCGGAAGATGCCCGCGATGACAAGCGCCCAAAAGACGGTCTTGACCGTTTCCCACAGGCCTTCCTTTTTCTTGCCCGCCGTGCTGTCGGCCATGGTGTCGTCCTTCGTCAACTAAGCGCGGGCGATTGGCCGCATTGGCGCGTTCATGGTCCCCGGCGGGGGGCAAAGTCAAGATTGGGCGGGGCCGGGACGTGCCTCGATCACCACGAAAGCCTGCGCCCAGGGGTGATCGTCGGTCAAGGTGACGTGAACGACGGCGTGGTGGCCCGGCGGCGTCATCGCGGCCAGCCGGTCGGCGGCCCAGCCGGTCAGTTCCATCACGGGCTGGCCCGACCTCAGGTTGCTGACCGCCATGTCGCGCCAGCTGATGCCCATGGCAAGCCCGGTGCCAAGCGCCTTGCTGCACGCTTCCTTCGCGGCCCAGCGTTTGGCCAACGTCCCTGCCTCATCCTTGCGGCGGGCGGCCTTGGCCAGTTCGGTGGGGGTAAAGACACGGTGCCGGAAGCGGTCGCCAAAGCGGTCCAGCGTCCCCGCGATGCGGTCGATATTGGCAAGGTCGGTTCCGATGCCAAGGATCATGCGGCCCGTCCGATGCTGAAAGGGACCGTCATTCCCGCACCTCGGTCGCGATCTCTCCGGTCTGCTGGTTGATCGTCACGACTAGGGTGTAGGATTCGCCCTCGGGCGCAAGATCGGTAAAGCGAGATGCGGGCATCGTCACCACCAGACCCCGCAGCGGATCATAGTCTGCCCGGCGAGCGGCGAAATCCAGGCCATAGAAGCCGATCCCGTCCGCGCCGATCACGCGGCATTGCCGCAGTCCCAGTTCGTCGCGCGGCGGGCTGATGACGGCCAGCTTCCAGGGGCCGCCCGCAGGCTCGACCATGTCCAGCAAGGCCAGGCGAACATCGCCGTTGGCATAGGTAGCGGTGTTTTGCTCCCACGGCTCGGAGATGGTATCGACACGGTCACCGTCGCCGCAGGGCGTCACCCCGACCTGCTGGGCTTGCGCTGCGCCCGCAAGCAGCGTCAGGGCGGCGGCCAGACGGATCATATCCGCGCCTCGTCCATCTTGCGCCGCATTTCCCGGATCGCGCCGTCAAGGCCGATGAAGACGGATTCCGCGATCAGGAAATGGCCGATGTTCAACTCCTTCACCTGCGGGATGGCGGCGATGGGGCCGACGGTATCGAAGGTCAGGCCGTGGCCCGCATGAACCTCAAGTCCCAGGCTGTCGGCCAGGCGCGCCCCTTCGATCAGCCCGGCCAGTTCCCGGTCGCGGTCGGCGTGGCGGCCCTCGGTATCCAGGTCGCAATAGGCGCCGGTATGCAGTTCGACCACCGCCGCCCCGATGCGGGCCGAGGCCTCGATCTGGGCCGGGTCATGCCCGATGAACAGCGACACGCGGCAGCCCGCCTCGCGCAGGGGGGCGATATAATCTGCCAGCATTGCCTCGTTCCCGGCCACGTCCAGGCCGCCTTCGGTCGTGCGTTCCTCGCGCTTTTCCGGGACGATGCAGATGGCATGGGGGCGGTGGCGCAGGGCGATGGCCTGCATTTCCGCCGTGGCGGCCATCTCCAGGTTCAGGGGAAGCCGCAGGTTGGCCATCAGCGCATCGATGTCGGCGTCGCTGATGTGACGGCGGTCTTCGCGCAGATGGGCGGTGATGCCGTCCGCGCCCGCGGCCTCGGCCATACGGGCGGCGCGCAGCGGATCGGGCCAGGGCGTGCCACGGGCGTTGCGAATGGTTGCGACGTGATCGATGTTGACGCCAAGACGCAGCATGGTTCCTCCGAAGGGCTTTGCGGCAGTCTAGCGGGGCGCAGGCGGCGGTGCCAGTTCCGTGGCGACGGCCCACCAGCCATGCTGTTTCAACGCGGTGGCGGAAATGCTGGCGCGTTCGGCGGTGTCGTAAAGCCCGAAGCAGGTCGCCCCCGATCCGGACATCCGCGCGGATGCCGCGCCTGTCACCCGAAGCGCCTTAAGCACCTGCCCGATCACCGGGGCAATGGCCTGGGCAGGCGCTTCCAGGTCGTTGCGGGTGGCGGCCAGCCAGGCCGCCAGGTCCGCAAGGCCAGTAAAGGACGGGATCGGCGGCAGGCCGGGATTGTCGCGCCGTTCCATTGCCGCGAAGACCTGCGGCGTGGAAACCGCCACGCCGGGGTTGACCAGCACCAGCGGGATCGCGGGCAGCGGTGGCAGGGGCGTCACGATTTCCCCCACCCCCTGCATCCGGGCAGGACGCGAGCCGATGCAGACCGGCACGTCCGCCCCCAGCCATTCGGGATGGTCGGGCAGCGGACGGCCCATCCGCGCCAGCCCGCGCAGCACCGCCGCCGCATCGGCGGACCCGCCGCCGATGCCCGAGGCCACGGGCAGGTTCTTGGTCAGCCGGATCGCGGCGTCGCCCCCCGCCAGCTTTGCCGCGCGCAGGCAAAGGTTGTCGTCAGCCGAAAGGCCCGCGGCGAACGGGCCATCAATCCGCAGCGACAATGGCCCCGGCTCCAGCATCACCCGGTCGCCCATGCCCGCAAAGGCCACCAGCGAATCCAGCAGATGATAGCCGTCGGCGCGACGACCCGTCACATGCAGCGCAAGGTTCAGCTTGGCCGGCGCAGCCTCAAGGATGGGCATGGATCAGTTGTTCGCGGCCTGCGGGGCTGGCGCCGGCGTCTGAACCGCGCCTGCGGCTTCCTCGGCCAGGACGGCGTCCAGGCCGCGATCCAGCTTGGCGCGAATGCGGTCGGGATCGACATCGTCGGTTTCGGTCGGGTCCAGCGACAGGGCGCGCTGCCACTGGATTTGGGCCTCGCGATAGCGGCCCACCTTCCAGTAGATGTCGCCCAGGTGGTCATTGACCAGGGGGTCCTGCGACATGGTCAGGATGGCCCGCTCCATCGGCGCGACGGCTTCCTGGTAGCGGCCCAGCCGGTAATAGGCCCAAGCCAGCGAATCGAGGATATAGCCATCGTCCGGCGACAGCTCGACCGCCTTCTTGATGAGGTCGAGCGCCTGGTCCAGGTTCTCGTTCCGGTCGATCCAGCTATAGCCCAGATAGTTCAGCAGGCTGGCCTGGTTCGGACGGATTTCGATCGCGGCCAGGAAATCGGCCTCGGCCCGGTCGAATTGCCGGGACCGTTCAAGGGCGATGGCGCGCGCATAAAGCGGGAACCAGCGCGCTTCGTCGGGGGCACCTTCCAGCAGCGCCAGGGCCTTGTCATAGGCAGGCACGGCCTGGGCGAATTTTTCCTGCTGGCGCAGAAGATCGCCAAGCGCGATCCAGGCCTGGGCCAGGTCGGGATAGGCGGCGGTCAGCGACAGCGCGGCCTTGCCGGCCTCGTCCGTGCGGCCCGCGCGCGACAGGGTGTCGATGCGCGCCAGTTCGGCCGCCGGGCGCATCTGGCCCATGCGACGCAATGCGTCGTATTCTGGTTCGGCCAGGTCGAACTGCTGACGTTCCTGCAGGATCTGGGCCACCATCAGCCGCGCCTCGGCCGTGTCTGGCGACAGCCAGGCGGCAAGGCGGGCATGGATCAGTGACAGCGGCTCGGGATCCGGGCTGCTGACCAGGGCCGAGGCGAAGGTCAGGAAAACCTGCGCGATGCCGTCGGCGGGCGTCTTGACGACGTCGAAGGTGACCGGCTGGCCCGCCTTGATCCGGTCGCGCAGGGCCAGAAGCTGCGGCTCGGCCTCGACGCCAGGCACGGCCTCGATCATGGCAACGGCCTCGTCGCGGCGTTCCAGTTGGGCCAGGATCTGCGCACGGGCGGTGAAGCCCAGGATATGCGCGCCGGTCAGCTCGTCCGCCAGCAGCGATTCGGCCCCTTCGTAGTCGCCGACAAGCGCGCGGGCCAGGGCCAGGTGATAGTTCACCATCGGCGCCACGCCCTCGACGCGGGCCAGGCGTTCGAACTCGGCAAGCGCCTCGGACGCCTTGCCGGCGCCCAGCAGCCCCCAGCCGCGCAGCATCCCGGCGAGCAGGTCGGCCTCGGAATCCGGATCGGTGGGGGTGCCGACATCGGCCAGAAGCCCGGTCCAGTCGCCGGAATGGACCAGTCGGGCCCGGTCCATCAGCCGTGACAGTTCGGTCGGCTCGCCCTCGGACCCGATGCGGGTGGCAAGGGACACGGCGCGATCGATTTCCCCTGCCGAAACCAGGGCCACAAGGGCGCTGTCCTGCAGGAAGCGGTCGTCGGGATCATGGGCCACGGCCTGCACGAAAAAGCGCGCGGCGGCCTGGAAGTCGTTTTCCACCGTCGCCATGCGCGCGGCCAGGAACGGCCCGGCCAGGCCAAAGGTCACTGGCGCCGGATCGGATAGGGGCACCTCGGCGGCGGGGGCGTCCCCCTCGGGGCGCGGATCGGGGCGATCCTGGGCCTGGGCAGGCAGCGACATCGCCGCCAGAAGGGCTGCGATCAGGGCCAGGTTGGGGCGGGTCAGGGTCACGGCATCCATCCCGGAAGGTCACAAAAGCGTTTGACCGACCCTAGCCTGCGCCCCGGCGCGGGGCAACGCCGGGGTCCGCCCTTCTCATCACATATTCGGGTAGTTTGGTCCGTCTCCGCCTTGCGGGGTTGTCCAGTTGATGTTCTGCGAGGGGTCCTTGATGTCGCAGGTCTTGCAGTGGACGCAGTTCTGGAAGTTGATCACGAAGCGCGGACCGTTGCTGTCTTCCACCACCTCATAGACGCCGGCGGGGCAGTAGCGCTGCGCGGGTTCGGCGTATTCGGGCAGGTTGACGGCAATCGGGATCGAGGGATCCTTCAGCTTCAGGTGGCAGGGCTGGCTTTCCTCGTGGTTGGTGAAGGAAAAGGCCACGTTGGTCAGCCGGTCGAAGGACAGCCTGCCGTCAGGCTTGGGATAGTCAATGGGCTTGAACTTTGCGGCCTTGCCCGTGGCCTCGGCATCCGTCTTGCCGTGCTTCCAGGTCCGCAGCATGTTGCGGCCCGTCAGCCCGGCCCCCCACATGTCCATGCCGCCCAGCACCAGCGACGGCCACAGGCCATAGCGCGACCAGGCCGGCTTGACGTTGCGCACCTTCTTGAGATCCTGGCCGACCGCGCCCGTGCGCACGGCGGTGTCGTAATCGCTCAGCCGGTCGCCCTCGCGCCCTGCCGCAATCGCCGCCGCCGCCGCTTCCGCCGCCTCGATCCCCGAGATCATCGCATTGTGGTTGCCCTTGATGCGCGGCACGTTGACCATGCCCGCCGAACAGCCCAGCAGCACGCCGCCGTCGAAGCTCAGTTCCGGCAGCGACTGGTAGCCGCCTTCGGAGATCGCGCGGGCGCCATAGGAGATGCGCTTGCCGCCCTCCAGCAGCTCGGCCACCATCGGGTGGTGCTTGAAGCGCTGAAACTCCATGTAGGGGTACAGATACGGGTTCTCGTAGTTCAGGTGAACCACGAAGCCCACCATCACCAGGTTGTCCTCGTAGTGATAGATGAACGAGCCGCCGCCGGCGTTCTTGCCCAGGGGCCAGCCCATCGTGTGGACCACGCGGCCCTTCTGGAACTTCGAAGGATCGACCTCCCAGATCTCCTTCATGCCCAGGCCGTATTTCTGCGGCTCGTGGCCGTCCGACAGGCCCAAGCGGTTGATGATCTCCTTGGCCAGGCTGCCGCGCACGCCCTCGCCGATGAAGACATACTTGCCGTGCAGTTCCATGCCGGGTTCATAATGGGGACCAGGGGTGCCGTCCGATTGCAGCCCCATCTCGCCCGCGACCACGCCTTTCACGCGCTCGCCATCCCAGACGACCTGCGACGCGGCCATGCCGGGGAAGATCTCGACGCCCAGTTCCTCGGCCTGTTCGGCCAGCCAGCGGCAGACGCTGCCCATGCTGACGATATAGTTGCCGTGGTTGTTCATCAGGCGCGGCATCGGCCAGTTGGGCACGCGGACTTGGCCCGCCTCGCCCAGGACATAGAAGTTGTCGTCCACGACCTCGGTCTTGACGGGGGCGCCGCGTTCCTTCCAATCGGGGATCAGGCGGTTCAGCCCGATGGGATCCAGCACCGCGCCCGACAGGATATGCGCGCCGACCTCGGACCCCTTTTCCAGGACCACCACGGAC
>JAPSIP010000011.1:9534-14188 GCA_031178645.1 Paracoccus sp. (in: a-proteobacteria)
GGACAAATCCGGGTCGATCTGCTTCAGCCGGATCGCCGCCGACAGCCCCGAAGGCCCCGCCCCCACGATCACGACGTCATACTCCATCGACTCGCGCTCGGGCTGCGTGGTGACGGTCATGGCTCGGCTCCCCCTTGCTTGGCTTTTGTCATGTAGCGATTCTGCCGCGCTGCGGCAATCCTGACGCAGCGGCCAAAAACTGCCGGGGATCGGGCCTCTGGTCTTGCAATGGCACGGCAGTTCGGGGCACTTTGCCCCCAACCAAGGTCGCGCCCCTGCCATTCGGATGGCAGGGGCGTTGCCTTAGCATTTGGACGAAACCGCATCCCGCAAAGGTTTGCATCCCGCAGAGGATTGGGCAGCGATGGACAAGATTCCGATGACCCGCAGCGGCTATGCCGCGCTTGAACGCGAACTGGGCGAACTGAAGTCCAAGGAACGCCCCGCGATCATCCGCCAGATCGCCGAGGCGCGCGAACATGGCGACCTGTCGGAAAACGCCGAATACCACGCCGCCCGCGAAAAGCAGGGCTTCATCGAGGGCCGGATCAAGGAACTGGAATCGGTCCTGTCGCGGGCCGAGCAGATCGACCCGTCCAAGCTGTCGGGTTCCGTCAAGTTCGGCGCCATCGTCAATCTGGTGGACGAGGACACCGACGAGGAACGCACCTACCAGATCGTGGGCGAGGCCGAGGCGAATATCGAAAGCGGGCTTCTGAACATCCGCTCGCCCCTGGCGCGCGCGCTGATCGGCAAGGATGTGGGCGACAGCGTCGAGGTGGCGACACCGGGCGGGCAGCGCAGCTATGAAATCCTTGCGATCCGGTACGAATAGCCCATGTCCCTGGTCGCCCGCTTCACCTCTCTGGCGCAGCGCGACGCGCTGAGCGTAACCGGCATCGCCCTGTCCGCCGCCTGGCTGTTCCTGGTGGCGCTGTTCTGGCTGATGTCCCCGGGCGGCGAGGGCAGCCAGGGCGGCATCGCCCGGCTGGTCACGATCATGGGCGCGATCCTGCCGCTGGTCCTGATCTGGCTGGCCGTCGGCATGGCCCGCGCCCTGGCCGTCCTGCGCGCCGAGGCCGACGACCTGCGCCATCGCCTGTCCCAGTTGCGCGATGCTGCAGCAACCCGAGGCGGCCCGCCGCAGCGCCCGGTCGCGGAAGGGGTGATCGCGGATGACGCCGATCCCCTGCCCCGCGGGCCCATGCCCGCGCCCGCGCCCTCGCGTCCAGCGCCGCGCCCTGCCGAACAGCGCGCCCCGGCCCCCAGGGCAGAGCCTGCCCCTGCCGCGCCGGTCGATCCCGAAACGCTGATCCGCGCGCTGAACTTTCCCGACGGTGCGGATGATGCGCCCGCCATTGCCGCGCTGCGGACGGCCCTGCAGGATCCCGATCATGCCCGCGTCCTGCGGGCGGCGCAGGATGTGGTGACGCTGCTGGCGGGCCAGGACCTGTACATGGACGACCTGCTGCCGGATCCCGCGCCCCTGTCCGCCTGGCGGCGTTATGCCCAGGGCGAAAGGGGCAGCGCGGTTGCCCCCCTGGGCGGCATCCAGGATCCGGTTGCCCTGGACATCGCGGCGGGCCTTCTGCAGCGCGATGAAATCTTCCGCGACACGGCCCACCACTTCCTGCGCCATTTCGACGGGATGCTTGCCCGGCAACTGCCGCAGATGGACGACGCGCAGGTCGCCGTGCTGGCCGAAACCCGGTCCGCCCGCGCCTTCATGCTGCTTGGCCGGCTTTCCGGCAACTTCGGCTGATCCCAATGCCCGCCTAGACGGGCCGGTGCAGCAGCGCGACCGGCCCCGACCAGGGCCAGCCAAAGCGACCGCGCCCGATCTCGGCAAAGCCCAGTGCGGCATAAAAGGCCATGGCGGCGTGGTTCCTGACCTCGACTTCGGCCCGCAGGCCGGGATGGCCGGATCGGCGCGCGGCATGGGACGCGCTTTCCAGCAACGCCCGCCCGACACCCTGCCCCCGGCCTGCCGCCACGATGCCGTCGATCACAAGATCAGCCGTGGCCGGCGCGGCGCGGTAAAGCAGCCGCGCCGCCAGGGGCAGGCGGGCAAGAAAGCCGCCGCCCGCGTCGCGAAGCCCCGCCACGCCCTCCAGCCGGCCTGCCGGACTGATGGCCGCAATGCCGTGGCAGGCGCGGACAAGGGGTGGGCCGGGCAACAAGGGCGGGGCGAAGGCTGCCCACCAAAGCTGCGCGGCGGGGGTCAGGTAGGCGGCGGGAATGGGGGTCGCGATCTTCACCCGGCCTTGCCTTCCGTTTGCGCATCGTGCAACCAAGGTGCCGCGTTCCCGTCTGATGCGAAAGCCCCCATGTCTCCGATCCCCCATCCCGGCGCGTCGTCGCGGCAAGCCCCCGCCGATGCGGCCGAGGCCCGTCCCCCCCGCGCGATGTTCCTGCATGGCGCGGTCAAGTCCCTGCCCTTCCTGATCGTGATGATCCCCTTTGCCGTCCTGTTCGGCGTCGTCGCGACCGAAGCCGGCATGGACATCGCGCAGGTCATGGGTTTTTCGGTGCTGGTGCTGGCGGGGGCGTCGCAGTTCACGGCGGTCCAGCTTCTGTCGGACAATGCCCCGGTCGTGATCGTGATCCTGTCCTGCCTGGCGGTGAACCTGCGGATGGCGATGTATTCGGCCTCGCTGGTGCCCTGGCTGCGCCATGCCAGCGGAGGGCAGAAGGCCTGGGTCGCCTATGCCCTGGTGGACCAGAGCTATGCCCTTTCGATCCAGGAATACGAGGCCAATCCCGCCATGAGCCTGCCGCAGCGGCTGGCCTTCTTCGCGGGCGTGGCGACGGTCGTCTGCCTGCCCTGGATGATCTGTTCCTGGATCGGCGCAACCGTGGGCCAGGCCATCCCCGACGATATCGCGCTTGATTTCGCCATGCCCATCACCTTCCTGGCGATGATCGCGCCGATGCTGCGCACGCCCGCCCATCTGGCCGCCTGCTTTGTGGCCATCGCGGGGGCGCTGCTGCTGGCGGGGCTGCCGTCCGGGCTGGGGCTGCTGATCGCGGCGCCCCTGGGGATGGCTACGGGTGCCATCATCGAGACGCGGGCGAACAGGAAGGCTGCGGCATGACGAACGGACCGTCCGACCTGACCATCTGGCTGGTGATCGTGGTGCTGGGTATCGGCACCTTCCTGATCCGCTGGTCCTTCCTGGGCGCGCTTGGCAACCGGGACATGCCGCCCTGGGTGCTGCGGATGCTGCGCTATACGCCCGTGGCGGTTCTGCCCGCGCTTGTGGCGCCGCTGGTCGTCTGGCCCGCCGCGACCGGGGGCCAGCCCGACCCGGCGCGCATGGCCGCCGCCGCGGTGACGGTGGCGGTGGGCTTGTGGTCGAAGAACATGATCGTCGCGATCCTTGCGGGCGCGATCACGTTGTTCGGCCTGCTTTACATGTTGTAGCCGACGATCCGGCCATCCTTCTGGCGCAGCAACACGTCGTGGTTGTTGGCCGGGTCGCCGTCCATGTGGCGTTTCGACTGGACATTGGGCAGGGTCAGGAACCAGTTGCGCAGCTTGATCGGGCTGAAGCCCGTCGGCGCACTTTCAAAACCCGGCACGCGGCGCAGGGCCTTGCCGCTGTTGACCGCGCAATAGCTTTTGGGCGAGGCACCCTGCATCTCGACCGAACGGATCGCGGCATCCGCGACCTCGCGGCTGACGAAGACGGTGTCCTCGGCCACCCAATAGGTACTGCGGGCGTGATAATCGAGGTAGAAGTTCTTGAAGTTGTCGGTGATCCCGTACAGCACGTCGTTGCGTTCCGGAATGCGCGGATGTTCCCAGCTTCCCGCCGGGTCATAGATCACCCGCTGGCTGCCGTTGATCATCAGCCCGGAATGACCGCCCTCGCCCCGCGGGATGCCGATCACGGTCAGCAGCGTGATCGACGGCGGCTGGTCCGAGACGAAGCGCGCGGCCCGCAGATCCTCGTCCGTGTCCCAGACGCGTTGGGCGCCGCATGCGGCAAGGGCGGCAGGCAGCGCGGCCGCCAGGAAAACCCGTCTTTTCATGAATGCAAGCCCGCCGGATCAGCTATTGGCCAGCGCCAGGAAGATCAGCACCAGGATCGACAGGATCGTGGTCCAGGTCGCAAGCTTGATGAAGCCCGCAAAGGTCCGCTGCTGTTCGCTGATGTCCATGGTCCCGACCTTGTGCTCGGTGGTCTCGTGATGATGCGTGGCCATAGGCTGCCTCCTGTTCCGCTTTGATCCTGCGATAGCCGAAACCGCCTGCCCTGTCACGCCCCCCACAGCAGGGCGCCGTCGCTCTCGCCCATCTGTGACACGATCCCCTGCCGGCGCAGGTGGTTCACATGGGCGACCGCCTCGACCAGCGCCAACCCGAATTCGCCCGCGCCGATCCGGCGCTTGAACAGGATGTCGAAGCAGCCGACCGCGCTGCGCGGTTCTTCCCGCAGGGCCGCGACAAGCCGCGCAAGCGCGCTGTGATGGTTATCGATCAACTGCCGCAGCCGCGTGGGCAGGCCGGTGAAGGGCAGCTTGTGGCCGGGCAGGACCAGGTGCCGCGCCTGTGCCAGGTCCAGCATCCGCCCGCAGCTTTCGATCCATTCGCCCACCGGATCGGCCTCGGGCTCGGTCGGATAAACGCCCAGGTTGGGCGAGATCGAGG
>JAPSIP010000214.1 GCA_031178645.1 Paracoccus sp. (in: a-proteobacteria)
CGCCCCCGGAAATCGCTGGCACGTTCACCACAACCCAATCGACCAGATACTGCATCGCCAGCGTGGCCATCACCAGGTAAAGCCCCTTCACCCGCAGCGCGGCACCCCCGAAGATCGCACCGATCACGGCCGAGATCAGGCCCGACAGCAGCAGCGCGATCTCGAACGGCACCCCGGCCCGGACCAGGTGGATCGACGCATAAGCCCCGATCGCCATCACCGCGGCAAAGCCGAAATGCAACTGCCCCGCCAGGCCCATCAGCAGCGTCAAGGACAGCGCGGCGGCCGACCAGATCACCCAGGGCAGGACATAGCTGCCCAGATACAGCGGCGAGACAAACTGCGGCGCCAGCACCGCCAGGACCAGCAGCCCGATCATCAGCCAGCGGTCCGTGGGGATCTTCCACAGCTTGCGGTCGGCCTGATAACTGGTGTGGTACGTCCCCGAGAGGCGATAGAACATGGCCTTAAATCCTCTCGATGTCTTCTCGGCCAAAGATGCCGAAGGGGCGGACCATGATGGTCAGCAGGATGATAAGCGAGGTGACGACATCGCGCGTCGACCCGCCCGCGAAGCTGTCAAGATAGCCGGGAATGACCGTGCCCAGCACGCCCACCAGGATGCCGCCCACGACCACGCCGGGGACCGAGTCGACGCCGCCCAGGATCACCACCGCGACGGCCGGGAACAGCAGCGTGGACAGCGTCCAGTCCACCCCCTGCGACGATCCCCAAAGCGCGCCCGCGACCACGGCGGCAATGCCGGCCAGGCCCCAGGAGATGCCGATGGCCCGTTCGACCGAGATGCCCACGGCCCAGCTTGACACATGGTCGTCCGACACCGCGCGCAGCTTGGTGCCCAAGCGGGTGCGGAAGAACAGCAGCGAGGCGCCGACCAGAAGCAGCGCGATGATGCCGCCGTAAAGCGAGGTGCGGTTGATGAACACGTCGCCGATGATGATGGGCGCAAAGCCGATCCCCAGGTCTATGGGCTTGGGCGCGGATCCCAGGATGCCCGGCACCATGCCGCGCAGCAGGATTTCAAGGCCCAGGGTCAGCATCACCACCATGATGACCGGCTGCCCGACCATGCGCCGCAGCAGCAGCCGTTCCACCACCAGGCCGAAGCCGAACATGATCGCGGCGGCGATGGGAATGGCGATCCAGACGTTCAGCCCCCAGGCCATGACCATCCAGACCGCATAGCCCGCCGTCATGACCAGGGCGCCCTGCGCCAGGTTCGGCACGCCTGCGGACTTGTAGATCAGCACGAAGCCCAGGGCGACCAGCGAATACATCAGCCCGGTCAGCGCGCCGGAAATCAGCAGTTCAAGGAAATAAGCCATTACGCGGCCCCCTTCACGTCGGACAGCCGCAGTTCCCGGTCCAAAGACCCGGTCTGGCCGTTTTCATAGGTGATCCGCGCCTTGAAATCGATCTTGTCATGGCCCGCGTTCAGCGCCTCGATGATCGGGCCATAGCGGTCGTCGATCACGTTGCGCTTGAGCTTGCGGGTCCGGGTGACTTCTCCGTCGTCGGGGTCGAATTCCTTGTGCAGGTTCACGAAGCGGTCGATGGACAGCCCGTGCGGCAGATGCGCGTTCACCGCCGCGATTTCGCCCCCGATCAGGTCATAGATGGGGGTGGCTTGGGACAGTTCGGCATAGGACGTATAGGACACGCCATGTTCCTGCGCCCATTGGCCCACTGCCTGGAAGTCGATGCAGACGATCGCCACCAGCATGTCGCGGCCCTGCCCGATGACTGCGGCATCCTTGATATAGGCCGAAAATTTCAGCCGATTTTCGATATAGGTGGCGATGAAGCGGGTGCCGTCGCGTTTCTCGACCGCCTCGGACACGCGGCCCAGCACGACCAACTGCCCGTCCGGCTCGATCTGGCCCGCATCGCCCGTGTGCAGCCAGCCATCCTGCAAGGCCTCGGCACTGGCCTTGGGGTTCTGGAAATAGCCGTCGAAGATATTGTCGCCGCGCAGCAGGATCTCTCCATGCTCGTCGATCTTCATTTCGACGCCGGGGAAGGGGCGGCCGACCGTGGTCAGCGAGATGTCCTCGGGCTTTTGGGCAACTGCCAGGGCGCAGTTTTCCGTCTGGCCATAGAACTGGCGCAGGTTCAGCCCGAGGGCGCGGAACCACAGGAACACATCCTCGCCGATCGCCTCGCCCGCGGTATAGGCGCGCTTCACCCGGCCCAGGCCAAGCTGGTCGCGGATCGGGCCATAGATCAGCCATTCTCCAAGCCAACGCGACAGGCCGCTGCCCGCGGGCTTGCCGTCAAGACGCGCTCGTTCAGCCTCCATTGCGCGGGGCATGAAGTAATCATACAGCCGCCGCTTGATCCCTGTGGTTTCCGCGATCCCCACCTGCACGCGGGTCAGCATCGCCGACCAGGCGCGGGGGGATGCGAAATAAAGCGTCGGCGCCATTTCCCGCAGGTCGTGCAGCGCGGTCTCGTTCGCCTCGGGGATGTTGACGGTAAAGCGCAGCTCCATCGCCGCGCCGATCGAAAAGATGAAGTCGCCGACCCAGGCCATCGGCAGATAGGCCATATGGACCTCGCCTTCCTGGAAGTATCCGGCGGCGGCGGCGTTGCGCACGCCCGACAGGACATGGCCGTGCTTCAGCGGGATGCCCTTGGGCGCGCCGGTGGTGCCGGACGAATGCATCAGCACCACGATGTCATGGATGGTCGGCCGCGCGATCAGGTCCTGGGCAAGGTTCGGATCGGCCTTCAGACGCGCCGCGCCCTCGGCCCGGATCGCGTCAAAGCCCGCCACGCCTTCCGGTTCCTGTCCGGCAAGCCCGCGCGGGTCGTCATAGATGATCAGGTCCAGATGCGTCCAGCGGCCCTTGGCCTCCAGCATCTTGTCGACCTGTTCCTGATCCTCGGCCACGGCGAAGCGGATATCCTCGCGCTCCATCTGGGCGGCCAGTTCCTCGGTCGGGGCATCGGCATAGGCGGGCGAGGGGATGGCCCGCAGGCAGGCCGCGCCCAGCATCGCGAAATACAGGTTCGGGCGGTTGTCGCCGATCACCATGACCACGTCGCCGGGCTTGACGCCGCGCGCTTCAAGGCCCGCGGCGAATTCCACCACTGCCCGCAGGTAATCGGACCAAGTGTATTCCTGCCAGATGCCGTGGTCGCGTTCGCGCATGGCGATCTGGTTCGGAACTTCGGCGGCGTTTTGGGCCAGCCGGGCCATGATGGTGTCGTCGGCGCGCCAGTTCGGATGCAGCGCCTGGGCCTGTGCGATGTTCACGGGATCATGCTGCATTGCGGGGCTTTCCGATATAGGCCTCGACCACGCGCGGATCGGCGATGGCCTCGCGCGCCGGGCCTTGCGCGATTTCCTCGCCGTTGTTCAGAACCAGCACCCGGTCGCAGAGCGCGGTCACGACATCCATGTGATGTTCGATGATCAGGACCGTCAGGCCCAACGCCTCCTGCGCGTCCAGGATGAAGCGGACCATGTATTCCTTTTCCTCCTGGTTCATCCCGGCCATCG
>JAPSIP010000215.1 GCA_031178645.1 Paracoccus sp. (in: a-proteobacteria)
GCCCCATTTGACGGCATTGTCGGACAGGTTGCCGATCATCTCCTCAAGATCCTGCCGCTCGCCCGCGAAGCCTGCCTCGGGGGGGCAGTCGATGCTGGCCGCCATGCCCTTGTCCTGCATGGGCCACCGCAGCACCATCAGGATGTCGTCTATGACTGGTCGCACCGGCGTCCGCTGGCCCAGCACGCGGGGACCGGCGGATCGCGCTCGGCGCAGGTGCCAGCCGATCAGCCGGTCCATGCGCGTGATCAGGGTCCGTCCGTGATGACCGGGGGGCAGTTCATTGGCAAGCGCCGCCAGCGGCGTCTTCAGCGAATGGGCGAGGTTGCCAAGATGCTGGCGGGACCGGGCGAGAAGGTCGGCGTTCTGGTCAAGGGCGGCGTTGATCTCGGCCGTCAGGGGGCGCAACTCGCTGACATCGGGCAGGGCCAGCCGATCCCTGGTTCCCGCCCGCACATCCGCCAGGTCGCGCCGCAGCCGGTCAAGGCTGCCCAGCCCGGCCTTCACCTGAACCACGCTGGCCCCAGCCAGCACGATCCCCAGAACCGCCAAGGCAAGGCCCAGCGGGCGGCTGATCTGGTGCAGGCTGTCGTCGATCTGCCCGCGCGGCGCGGTAACGGTGACCGCGACTTGCGAATTGCTGTCGGGCAGGGTGGCCTGACGGCGCAAGACGCGCAGGGCCGCGCCGTCCGCGCCGACCCCGCGCCCGCCGGTGAAATTGCCGCCCGGCCCCTGCAGCGATCCGTCCAGCAGCGATGCCGACCGGGCGATCACGTTCTCGCCCGCCTCTACCTGCCAATACCATCCGCTGAAGGGCAGGCCGAAGCGGGGATCCGTCGGCGCGTCGTCCAGTTCGATCCGGCCACCATCGTCGACCTCGACCGAGGCGATCAACCCATCCGCGATCGCCGCCGCCTCGGCATCGAAGCGGTCCGTCACGAAATCTTCCAGCAGCGAGGAGATGAACAGAAAGGCCGCCAGCAGCGCCGCGCCCAGCCAGACCGCCGCCAGCAGCAGCAGCCGCCCGCGGATCGAGCCGGTCATCCCGCTGCCCGCAGCAGGTAACCCTCGCCCCGGCGGGTTTCGATCACGCCCTCGCCGATCTTTCGGCGCAGCCGGCCGATCACCACCTCGATCGACTTGAAGTCGCGGTCGGTGTCGGTGTCATACAGGTGGTCCGACAGTTCGGTGCGGCTGACGATCCGGTTCTGGTGATGGATCAGATAGGCCAGGATGCGCTGTTCGAATGCGGTCAGCTTCAGCGCCACGCCGTCGCGGGTGATGACGCCAAGCTGGCTGTCCAGGGACAGGACGCCCGCGCGGATCACCGGGCGCGCATGGCCTGCGGCGCGGCGGATCAAGGTCTGGCAGCGCAATACCACCTCGTCCAGGCGGAAGGGCTTGACGGCATAGTCGTCGGCACCCGCGCGGAATCCCGCCACCTTGTCCGTCCAGTCGCCGCGCGCGGTCAGGATCAGGACGGGCGTCGTCACCCCTGTATCGCGCCAGCGGGTCAGAACCTCGATCCCCGCCATTCCCGGCAGGCCCAGGTCCAGGATCACCACATCGTATGATTCCGTCGATCCCAGGAACTCGCCCTGCCTGCCATCGGCCGCGCAGTCGCTGACGAAGCCTGCATCCTGCATGGCGGCGGCCAGTTGGGCGGACAGGACGGGGTCATCCTCGACGATCAGGGCGCGCATGGTGTCTTCCCTATTCCTGCGCCGCCTGGCGGGCGGCAAGCTGGCCCCGGCCGGAGACCGACAGGAACCGCCCCGTGCGCGCGTCGATGCGGATGTCCAGAAGGTTCTGCTGCGGGGTCATCAGCCGGAACTGATAAACCAGCTCGGCCCCCAGATCCCGTTCGGGCGGGTGGGGCGCGCGGGTGTCGGCTGCCAGAAGGCGCCCGGCATAGCGGTCCGACACGGCCGCCGCGACCTCGTGCAGGGGCAGGGGGCGGAACTGCTCGATCACCTCGGGCGCGACGTCCTGGGCCTGCGCAGGGGCGCAAGTCAGGCAGGCAAGGGCAAGGGCGCGAAGCAGGGTCATGGCGGCAGCATAGCAGGCGAAAGCCAAACGGAAACCAAACGGACCATTGGCCATTCGTTCGGTGTGGTTTCGGTAGGACGTGATTCGTCAGGGCGGGTTGCCGCCCAGGAAACAGAAAGGAAAGATCATGGCCATTTGCAGATTTTCGACTTCGGCCGCCGTGCTGGCCCTTGTTGCGGGCATCGGCACCGGCGCGCTTGCCCAGACCGCCGCGCCGGGCGACCTGCCCGCGCCGATCGCGGGGCTGAACCTGAACAACCTCGAGATCGACACCAAGCGCGACGGGATGCGCGAGATCGAAGGCCGCACCGCAGATGGCGTCGATATCGAGGCCAAGGTGGACATGGCCGGCAACCTGGTCGAGGTCGAGGCCGATGACGGCGTCCTGCCGCAAGGCCTGATCGACGCCCTGGTGCCCGCGGCCGTGAAGGAAAGCCAGGTCATGTCGATGTTCGGATCGATCACCGAGGTGAAGCGGCGCCCCGAGCATCTGGAGGTCAAGGGTCGGCAGCCCACCGGCGCCGAGATCGCCGTGAAGTTCGACCGCCAGAACGCCCTGATTGGGGTCGAGGTCGATGACGCCGCAGTGCCCGCCGACCTGATTAACGCGCTGCTGCCCCAGGCCGTGCGCAACAACGAGGTGATCGGCCAGTTCGACCGCATCGACGAAATCGAAACCCGCAATGGCCGCGTCAAGGTCGAGGGCGAGGATGGCAATGGCCGTGACATGCGCGCCGTGTTCGACGCCGATGGCCGCGTGCTGCGATTCGGCAGCGAGGACGGCCCGCGCGGCGACCGCCGCGGCCCCCCTCATCGCGACCACGGGTCCAGGGATCATGCCGGACGGGGCGACGGTCCGGGCGAACTGCCGATGGGTGGGCCGCGTGCCCAAGGCACAGCGGGCGATCCGCGCGGACCTGCGCCCGTCCCGGCCGATTTCGACGCTGTTGCCCTTAATCAGCGCCTGACGCAGGCCGGCTACGGCAATTTCGGCTTCCTGCGCGCCGACGGACCGCGCCTGATGCTTGAAGCCACCAATCCCCAGGGCGAGGCGGTGACGCTTGAGTTCGACCCCCAGGGAGAGGTGGTTCGCGAAACCGCCCGGTAACGGGCCGGAAGGGGCGGTCGCCCGCCCCTTCGCCGTCAGGCGATATAGCGGTCCCTGCGGTGGTTAAGCGCGATGGTCAGGTTCAGGATCAGCGCGCCGAGGAAGCTCCACCCGACCGTGACGGGATCGCGCAGGGCCAGGGCGGCGGCGAACAGCACCGCGTCGAAGGCCAGTTGCACCCAGCCCGCGCGAAAGCCCGTTGCGTCCTGGACGTAAAGGCCGACGATCCCGATGCCGCCCAGCGATGCACCGTGACGGAACAGCGCGATCATGCCGGCCCCCGTCAGGCAGCCGGCCAGGACTGCGCCCACGGCGGGATCGATCTGGCCGAAGTGAAGATGGGCGGGCAGGATCATCG
>JAPSIP010000012.1 GCA_031178645.1 Paracoccus sp. (in: a-proteobacteria)
GCCTCGATCATCGTGCAGCTTCTGACCTCGATGGTGCCTTCGCTGGAACAGCTGAAGAAGGAAGGCGAGCAGGGCCGCAAGAAGATCAACCAGTACACCCGCTATGGCACCGTGGCCCTGGCGCTGTTCCAGGCCTACGGCCTTGCCAAGTCGCTGGAGGCGGGCGGCCTGGCCCATGATCCCGGCCTGTTCTTCCAGGCCTCCGTTGTCATCACCCTGGTCGGCGGCACCATGTTCCTGATGTGGCTGGGCGAGCAGATCACCGCACGCGGCATCGGCAACGGTATCTCGCTGATCATCTTCGTGGGCATCGTCGCCGAGATTCCCGCCGCACTGGCGAACTTCTTTGCCCAAGGCCGGTCGGGCGCCATCTCGACCCCGGTGATCCTGGGCGTGATCGTGATGGTGGTGGCTGTGATCGCCTTCGTGGTCTTCATGGAACGCGCCCTGCGCAAGATCCGCATCCAGTATCCGCGGCGCCAGGTCGGCATGAAGATCTATGACGGCCAGTCCTCGCACCTGCCGATCAAGGTCAACCCGGCCGGCGTCATCCCGGCGATCTTCGCATCCTCGCTGCTCTTGCTGCCGATCACGATCTCGACCTTCTCGGGCAACCAGACGGGACCGATCATGTCCACGATCCTGGCCTATTTCGGGCCGGGCCAGCCGCTGTATCTGGTGTTCTTCGCGGCGATGATCGTCTTCTTCGCCTATTTCTACACCCACAACGTCAGCTTCAAATCCGATGATGTGGCCGAGAACCTGAAGAACCAGGGCGGCTTCGTTCCGGGCATCCGTCCCGGCAAGCGGACCGAGGAATACCTCGACTATGTCGTGAACCGCGTGCTGGTGATCGGCGCGGCCTATTTGGCGGCAGTCTGTCTTCTGCCCGAAATCCTGCGCCACCAGTGGTCGGTGCCCTTCTACTTTGGCGGAACCTCGGTCCTGATCGTGGTTTCGGTGACGATGGACACGATCAACCAGGTGCAAAGCCATCTTCTGGCCCATCAGTACGAAGGGTTGATTGAGAAATCCCAGTTGCGTGGTAAACGCAAAGAGGGAAGCGCAAAGCCGCGTCGCGCACCGTCGCGCCGCTAACGGCCCGAAGGGCTGACGAGGGGGACAGACCTTAGATGACGATCAATATCATTCTGCTGGGGCCGCCGGGTGCCGGCAAGGGAACCCAGGCCCGCCGACTTGTCGAGGAACGCGGCCTGGCGCAGTTGTCCACCGGCGACATGCTGCGCGCCGCCCGCTCCTCGGGGACCGAGATGGGCAAGCGCGTGGCCGAAGTCATGGACCGGGGCGAGCTGGTCACCGACGAGATCGTCATCGGCCTGATCCGCGAGAAGCTGTCGGAAGGCGGCAACGGCTTCATCTTCGACGGCTTCCCCCGCACGCTGGCGCAGGCCGATGCGCTTGGGCAGCTTTTGGACGAAACGGGCATGGTGCTGGACGCCGTGGTCGAGATGCAGGTTGACGACCAGGCGCTTGTGCGGCGGATCACCGGGCGCTTCACCTGCGGCCATTGCGGCGAAGTCTATCACGACGAGACGAAGCCCACTGCCAAGTCTGACGTCTGCGATGTCTGCGGATCGACCGACCTGCGCCGGCGGGCCGACGACAATGAAGACAGCCTGAAGACGCGGCTTCTGGAATATTACAAGAAGACCTCGCCCCTGATCGGCTATTACTATGCCAAGGGCAAGCTGACCCCGGTGGATGGACTAGCCGAGATGGATCAGGTGGCGGACCAGATCGCCGCGGTCCTGCCCCCGTCGATCATCGACCGGACCGGGACTTGACGCGGTAGCGTCTGACCTTTAAGTCACGGCATCTCGCAAGAGAATCACCCTGACGGGGTGGACCATCAGCGGCCCGAAGGCATCGCTTTCGGGCCTTACGTTGTGAAAAAAGGTTCCGGCGCTACGGAACCGCAACCGATAAAGGATAACGCGTGGCTCGTATTGCTGGCGTCAATATTCCGACCGGGAAACGTGTCCCGATCGCTCTGACCTATATCCACGGCATCGGCGACATGTATGCCGAACAGATCTGCGAAGCTGTCGGCATCGACCGCGCGCGCCGCGTCAACGACCTGTCGGACGCCGAAGTGCTGCAGATCCGCGAATACATCGACGCGAACCTGACCGTCGAGGGCGACCTGCGTCGCGAAACCCAGATGAACATCAAGCGCATGATGGACCTGGGCTCGTATCGCGGCCTGCGCCACCGTCGCGGCCTGCCGGTCCGCGGTCAGCGCACCCACACCAATGCCCGTACCCGCAAGGGCCCGGCGAAGCCCATCGCCGGCAAGAAGAAATAAGGGGGGAACGGTTTATGGCACGTGACAAGACCCGCATGAAGCGCAAGGAACGCAAGAACATCGCCACCGGCGTTGCGCATGTGAATTCCAGCTTCAACAACACCAAGATCCTGATCTCGGACGTCCAGGGCAACGCGATCTCGTGGTCGTCGGCCGGCACGATGGGCTTCAAGGGTTCGCGCAAGTCGACCCCCTACGCCGCCCAGATGGCTGCCGAGGACGCTGGCAAGAAAGCCCAGGAACACGGCGTGCGCACGCTGGAAGTCGAAGTCCAGGGCCCCGGCTCGGGCCGTGAATCGGCCCTGCGCGCGCTGGCGGCCGTCGGCTTCAACATCACGGCGATCCGTGACGTGACGCCGATTGCCCATAACGGCTGCCGCCCTCCGAAGCGCCGCCGCGTCTGATTTCAGATGATGCATACCCGGACCGCGCGACTTCGCGCGGTTCGGTCTTTACGTTTTCAACCTCGGGCGTTTCCGGCCAAGGACATGGGACGGGAACAAGAATGGAGGCAAACGCATGATCCACAAGAATTGGGCCGAGCTGATCAAGCCGACTCAGCTGGCCGTCAAGCCGGGCGCGGATGCCACCCGCACCGCCACGCTTGTCGCCGAGCCGCTGGAGCGGGGCTTCGGCCTGACGCTGGGCAACGCACTTCGCCGCGTGCTGCTGTCGTCGCTGCAAGGCGGCGCCATCACCTCGGTGCAGATCGACAACGTCCTGCATGAATTCAGCAGCGTCGCCGGCGTCCGCGAGGACGTCACCGACATCGTCCTGAACCTCAAGGGCGTCACGCTGAAGATGGACGTGGAAGGGCCCAAGCGCCTGACCCTGTCCGCAAAAGGCCCCGGCGAGGTCAAGGCTAGCGACATCCAGGAAACGGCCGGGATCACGGTCCTGAACCGCGACCACGTCATCTGCCATCTTGACGACGGCGCCGACCTGAACATGGAACTGACCGTGCAGACGGGCAAGGGCTATGTCGCGGCCGACAAGAACCGTCCCGAGGATGCGCCGATCGGCCTGATCCCGATCGACGCCATCTTCTCGCCAGTCAAGCGCGTCAGCTATGAAGTCACGCCCACCCGCGAGGGGCAGGTGCTGGACTATGACAAGCTGACGATGAAGATCGAGACGGACGGGTCGCTGACCCCGGAAGACGCCGTGGCCTATGCCGCGCGCATCGTCCAGGACCAGCTTTCGGTCTTCGTCAACTTCGACGAGCCTGAATCGGCCAACCGTCAGGATGCCGAGGATGGTCTGGAATTCGATCCGCGCCTGCTGAAGAAGGTGGACGAGCTGGAATTGTCGGTTCGTTCGGCCAACTGCCTGAAGAACGACAACATCGTCTATATCGGCGACCTGATCCAGAAAACCGAAGCCGAGATGCTGCGCACCCCGAACTTCGGCCGCAAGTCCCTGAACGAGATCAAGGAAGTGCTGTCGGGCATGGGCCTGCACCTGGGCATGGATGTCGTCGACTGGCCGCCAGAGAATATCGAGGATCTGGCCAAGCGCTTCGACGACCAGTTCTGATCTTTCGGCGGGGGCTTCGGTCCCCGCCACACGATGGGCTTCCGCCCCAAGGAGAGCGGCCCGCACGCATGGGCTGCCGGACAAAGTAAAAGACGTTAACGGAGAATCATCATGCGTCACGCCCGTGGCTATCGCCGCCTCAACCGCACCCATGAACACCGCAAGGCGCTGTTCGCCAACATGGCCGGCTCGCTGATCGAGCACGAGCAGATCAAGACGACCCTGCCCAAGGCCAAGGAACTGCGCCCGATCATCGAGAAGCTGATCACGCTGGCCAAGCGCGGCGATCTGCACGCCCGCCGCCAGGCTGCCTCGCAGCTGAAGCAGGACCAGTATGTCGCCAAGCTGTTCGACGTACTGGGCGCCCGCTACAAGGACCGCCAGGGCGGCTATGTCCGCGTCCTGAAGGCCGGCTTCCGCTATGGCGACATGGCGCCGATGGCGATCATCGAATTCGTGGACCGCGACACCTCGGCCAAGGGTGCGGCCGACCGCGCCCGTGTCGAGGCCGAATCTGCAGCCGCCGAATAAGTCGCTGCTGTTCCAGATCGAATCAGACGCCTCGCAGCCCGGTTGGTTGCGAGGCGTTTTTTGCAACAGTGGGCTGAAATGCCGCTGTGTCCGACCGGCAGAGGGCCCGCACAAGCGCCTGCGCGGCTTCGCGCCGTTCATCCGCCGTCAGTGGCATCGCCAGCAGTTGCTGGTGAAGATCGGTTGGCAGAACGGAAATGCCGCTGGATTGCCGCATAGGCGGGATCTCCTATCCTATTAAGGATATGGCAACTATTATCAGTCAAACCTACTTTGTACGTTGACGTCTTCAAACGCAATTTGTCTAAAAAGTCATGTCATCACGCGCCGATATCAATGCTGGGTTGCACAAGCTGGGGAAAATGGCCCCTGCGGGTTATTTCGTTGGCCTGCACATCCGTTTTGCCGCCCCCTTGATGCAGTTCCAGACCTATTCCGAGGAATGGGCGGACTTTTATTCCCAGAATGGATATGCGCTGCGTGACCCCACGATTGCCTGGGGCTTCTCGACAACCGGCGCCTGCCGCTGGTCCAGCCTGCCGATCCCGGATCCGTTCAACATTCTGAAGGACGCAGCAAACCACGGCCTGACCTTTGGCCTGACGGTTTCCTGCGGTCCCATCACCTCGCGCACGATCGCCAGCTTCGCGCGCGACGACCGCGAGTTTACGGATAACGAGATCGAGGAGATCTCGACCACGGTACGTCGGCTTCACGATGCAACGGAGCCGCCGGCGAGCCTGACAAAGGCTCAGAAAGAGGCCCTTCGTTGTGTCGCGGAGGGTGATCGTCATGCGGCAGCGGCAGCCAAACTTGGCATTACCGAAAGCGCGTTCAAGGCCAGGCTGATTTCGGTCCGCGAAAGACTGAAGGCACGCACCACGGCCGAGGCGCTGCAACGGGCCAAGGAATACCGTCTGCTCTAGGCGCTCGCCCAGGGGATCCGTGATGTGGGGAAGGGTCAACCTCACACCCCAGGAGTAAGACAATGCAGACGACCACGCTTTCCTTTTCGAACCTTCACAACCACGGCGAACTGTTCGCCAACCTGTTCCGCGCCCGAAAACAAAGCTTCATCATCCAGAAGAACTGGGACCTGCCCGAGGCCGAGGACATGGAGTTTGACCAGTACGACACGCCCCAAAGCCGCTGGATCGCCGTCCATGACAAGGGCGAGGTGCTTGCAGGCTTCCGCCTGACGCCCAGCACGGCGCGCTGCGGCATCTACAGCTACATGATCCGCGACGCGCAGAAGGGCATCCTGGGCGGGTCCATCCCGCAGGATCTGCTGGACGCCGAGGCGCCGGTGGATGACCAGGTCTGGGAATGCTCGCGCGTGTTCGTCAGCCACGACATCCCGCAGATGTATCGCCGCAAGGTCCACTTCAAGATGGTCGAGGCGATGACCGGATCGGCCCGCGAACTGGGTGCGACCAGGCTGATCGCGCTGACCGGCGCAAGCTGGCCCCGGTGGTATGGCCGCTGCGGCCTGGATGCCGAGGCGATCGGCCGCGTCATGTGGATCGACGACGCGAACTTCCAGTGCGTCGCCATCAACCTGGCACCCAAGATGCACTAAGGGCAGGGGCTGTTCGCAGCCTTCAGCCCGTCCTACAATGATGGCATCATGCCCGACCTGTTCGACGCCAGCACCCGTTCCGATCCACCGTCCTCCCCGGCGGTGCGCCCCCTGGCCGACCGCATCCGCCCCGTGCGCATGGGCGATGTGATCGGCCAGGGAAAGGTGCTTGGCCCTGACGGGCCGCTGGGATCCATGCTGGGATCCCGCAGCCTGTCCTCGCTGATCCTCTGGGGGCCGCCCGGCGTCGGCAAGACCACCATCGCGCGGCTTCTGGCGGCCGAGACGGATCTGTCCTTCGTGCAGATCAGCGCCATCTTTTCCGGCGTGCCCGAACTGCGCAAGGTCTTCGAATCCGCGCGCCTGCGCCGCCAGCAGGGGCGGGGCACGCTGCTGTTCGTGGACGAGATCCACCGCTTCAACAAGGCGCAGCAGGACAGCTTCCTGCCCTATATGGAGGACGGGACGATCCTCCTGGTCGGTGCGACGACCGAGAACCCGTCCTTCGAACTGAACGCCGCGCTGATGTCGCGGGCCCAGGTGATCGTGCTGGAACGCCTGTCCCTGCGCGACCTGGAACTGCTGGCGCAGCGGGCCGAACGCGAACTGGGCCGCAAGCTGCCCCTGACCGCCGAGGCGCGCGAGGCATTGCTGGAAATGGCCGACGGCGACGGTCGCGCCGCGCTGAACCTGATCGAGCAGGTCGCAGCCTGGAAGACCGACAAGCTCATTGACCAGCCAGCGATGGCCCAGCGGCTGATGCGCCGGGCCGCGAAATACGACAAGTCGGGGGATGAACATTACAACCTGATCTCGGCCCTGCACAAATCGGTGCGCGGCAGCGACCCGGACGCGGCGCTATACTGGCTGTCGCGGATGCTGGAGGGCGGCGAGGATCCCCGATATCTCGCCCGCCGCATCACCCGCATGGCGGTCGAGGATATCGGCCTGGCCGATCCGGCCGCCCAACGGCATTGCCTGGATGCCTGGGCGCTTTACGAACGACTGGGTTCGCCCGAGGGCGAATTGGCCCTTGCCCAAGCCGTGATCTACCTGGCGCTCGCCCCGAAATCGAACGCAGGCTATGTCGCCTACAAGGCTGCGCGGGCCGAGGCGCGGCGCACCGGCAGCCTGATGCCCCCCGCCCATATCCTGAACGCCCCCACGCAGATGATGAAGGACCAGGGCTATGGCGCAGGCTATGCCTATGACCACGACGCCGAGGATGGCTTTTCGGGCCAGAACTATTTCCCCGACGGCATGAAGCGCCCTGTTCTTTATGTTCCGGTCGAGCGGGGGTACGAGCGGGAACTGAAGAAGCGGCTGGACTGGTTCGTGTCCCAGCGGCTGAAGCGCGGCAGTTGACTTTGCCCGCGCGGAGCCACAGAGACGCGCCATGAACCCCTTTCTGCAAGTCGCCATTGGCGGGGCCATCGGCGCCACCTGCCGCTTTGCGCTTTACCGGCTGATGCCGCTGGCTTGGCCGGCCACGCTGCTGGTCAACGTGCTGGGCAGCTTCGCGATGGGGCTTCTGGCCGCAGCCTTTGCGCATCGCTTTGGCAATGCCTGGGCGCCGTTGTTGCTGACGGGCGTTCTGGGTGGCTTCACGACCTTCTCGGCGTTTTCCCTGGACGTGGTGAGGCTGTGGGAACGGGGGCAGGGCGCGGGGGCGTTCGCTTATGTCGGGGCTTCGGTCCTGTTGTCGCTGGCCGCCGTCGTGGCGGGGCTGGCCTTGGGACGAGGAATTTGGGTATGAGTGCCGTTCAAACCATCCGCGTCGGCGGGGACGAGGGCGAGCAGCGCCTGGACCGCTGGCTGAAGAAGAAGTTTCCCCATCTGGGCCAGATCACCATCGAGAAGCTGTGCCGCACCGGCCAGATCCGGGTGGATGGCGGCCGGGTCAAGCCCGCCACGCGCGTCGAGACGGGGCAGGAGGTTCGGATTCCGCCGCTGCCCGATGCCCAGCCCGCCGAACAGCGCGCGAAGGAACGTCCGCTGGGGCCGCGCGTCACGGACACGGACGCGCAGATGATCCAGGCCGCGGTCCTGTGGAAGGACGAACATATCATCGCCCTGAACAAGCCGCCGGGCCTGCCGTCCCAGGGCGGCAGCGGGCAGGGCGACCGGCATGTGGACGGGCTGACCACCGCGCTGATGTTCGGCTTCAAGGACCGGCCGAAGCTGGTTCACCGGCTGGACAAGGACACGTCGGGCGTGCTGCTGCTGGCGCGCACGGATCGGGTCGCCCGCGCCCTGTCCGAAGCGTTCCGGTCGCGGACCACGCGCAAGATCTACTGGGCTGCCGTGGCTGGCGTGCCGCATCCGCGGATGGGCACGATCCGCTTTGGCCTGGTCAAGGGCGGCGGCGGACGGGGCGACAACGAAAAGATGATCGCCGTCCACCCCCGCGACATCGACGCGACCGAGGGCGCAAAGCGCGCCACCACCGATTATGCCGTGCTGGACGCGCTTGGCACGCGGACCAGTTGGTGCGCGCTTGTGCCGATCACCGGGCGCACCCATCAGCTGCGCGCGCATATGGCGGAACTGGGCCATCCGATCATCGGCGACGGCAAGTATGGCGGGTCGGGCCAGGAAAACCTGGGCGACGGCTGGGGCGCGCAGCTTGGCGGAGAGATCAGCAAGAAGCTGCACCTTCATGCCCGCAGCATCAGCTTCGACCACCCGATCACCAAGAAGCGCATCACCCTGACCGCGCCCTTGCCCGACCACATGGCGCGAACCTGGAAGACGCTGGGCTGGCACGAGAACGACGTGCCCGACGATCCCTTCGCGGACGACGAATGAAGCTGGTCGTCTTTGATGTCGACGGCACCCTGATCGACAGCCAGGACCACATCCACCACGCCATGACCGAGGCGTTCCGCGCCGCGGGCCTTGCGCCCCTGCCGCGGGCCGAGGTGTTGGGGATCGTCGGCCTGTCGCTGCCGGTCGCGGTGGCGCATCTGGCGCCGGGGCAGGATACCGAAACCCGGGCGCGGATCGTCGCGGCCTATCGCCAGGCCTTCATGCAGGCGCGGCTGGTCCGAGCGGCACCGCTTTATGACGGCGCGATGGCCTGCCTGGACCTGCTGGGCGGGCGCGATGACATGCTGCTGGCCGTGGCCACGGGCAAGTCGCGGCGCGGCCTTGCGGCGATGATCGCCGCGCATGGTCTGGAAGGCCGCTTCATCAGCCTGCAGACCGCCGATGACCACCTGTCGAAGCCGCATCCCTCGATGCTGATGGCGGCGATGGAGGAAGCGGGCGTCGGACCGTCGGACACGGTGATGATCGGCGACACCAGCTTCGACATGGACATGGCGCGGGCGGCGGGCATTGCAGCCTTTGGCGTCGCCTGGGGTTATCACCCGGTGGAACGCCTGCAGGCGTCGGGCGCGGCCCATGTCGCGGGCGATTTCACGGAACTGGTACAGGCAATAGAACGGTGGTCGGCATGAGCGAATGGAAGGCGCGGCGTTTCTGGAAGACGGCCCTGGTCAGGCCGGTCGAAACCGGCTTCGAGATATTCCTGGACGACCGGCCCTTGCGGACCCCTGGCAAGCAGCCTCTGGTCCTGCCGGTCGAGGGCCTGGCCCGGGCCGTCGCGCAGGAATGGGATGCGCAGGAAGATGTCATCGATCTCAACTCGATGCCCCTGACGCGCGCGGCCAATTCCGCGATCGAGAAGGTCATGCCGCAATTTGCCGCCGTTGCGGACATGCTTGCCGAATACGGAGGCACCGATCTTCTATCCTATCGCGCCGACCAGCCAGCCGAACTGGTCCACCGCCAGGCCGAGGCTTGGGATCCGCTGGTGGACTGGGCGGCCAGGGATCTGCGCGCGCCCCTGCGCATCACGCATGGCGTGATCCCCATCGCGCAGGATCCCCAGGTGCTGGCCCGTCTGCGCAGGCATCTGGATGATCTGGACCCGCTTGGCCTGACGGCGCTGCACGATCTTGTGACGCTGCCCGGATCCCTGATTCTGGGCCTTGCCGTCGTCCGTGACCGCATCGACGCGGCCGAGGCTTTCCGCCTGTCGCGGATCGACGAGGATTTCCAGATCGAACGCTGGGGCCAGGACGAGGAAGCACAGGCTGCCGCAGAAAGCCGCAGGACCGCGATGCTGAATGCCGAACGGCTGTGGAGGCTGTCGCGCCTCAGTTGAATGTGCCCGCTTCGTGGGCGTCACGCTTGACGCATCGGGAAGGATCGGCACTATGTTGCCTATGGGACGCCCCCCTTGCCGGGGGGCTTTCGCAGAAAAGCCCGGCCGCAAAGGTCCGGGCGTCGCCCTGGTCCGGCTGGGGCGGCATCCAACAAAGGGGTAGAAATGAAGACTTCCGTATTCCTGGGCTCTGTCGCCGCCGCCACGCTGATGGCCGGGGCGGGCATGGCTGACACGCTGGCCGATGTGAAGGCGCGCGGTGAATTGAACTGCGGCGTGAACACCGGCCTTGTCGGCTTTGCCGCGCCGGATGCGAACGGCAACTGGACCGGCTTCGACGTCGATATCTGCAAGGCCGTCGCCGCCGCCGTGCTGGGCGATCCGTCCAAGGTAAAATACGTGCCCACGACCGGCCAGACGCGCTTCACCGCCCTGTCCTCGGGCGAGGTGGACATCCTGGCGCGGAACTCGACCTGGACCTTTTCGCGCGACACCGACCTGAAGCTGGATTTCGTGGGCGTCAACTATTACGACGGCCAGGGCTTCATGGTGCGCAAGGATCTGGGCGTGACCTCGGCCAAGGAACTGGACGGCGCAACGATCTGCATCCAGACCGGGACCACGACCGAACTGAACCTGGCCGACTACTTCAAGGCCAACAACATGGCCTACCAGCCCGTCAACATCGACAGCAATGCCGAGGGCGAGCAGCAGTACATGGCGGGCGCCTGCGACGCCTATACGACCGACGCCTCGGGCCTGGCGGCGACCCGCGCGGCCTTTGCCGATCCGGAAAACCACATCATCCTGCCCGAGATCATCTCCAAGGAACCGCTTGGGCCGGCCGTGCGCCACGGTGACAGCAACTGGGGCGACGTCGCCCGCTGGACGCTTTACGCGCTGATCGCCGCCGAGGAATACGGCGTCACCTCGAAGAACATCGAGGAACTGTCGAAATCCTCGCAGAACCCCGAGGTTCAGCGCCTTCTGGGCGTGACCGACGACCTGGGCGCGATGATCGGCCTGGACAAGGACTGGGCCAAGCGCGCCATCCTGGCCAGCGGCAACTATGGCGAGATCTTCGCGGCCAATATCGGCGAGCAGACCCCGATCGGTCTGGCCCGCGGCCTGAACGCCCAGTGGACGCAAGGCGGGTTGATGTATGCGATGCCCTTCCGCTAAGGGCTGATGACGACCGAAGGGGGCGCAATCGCGCCCCTTTCGCACCATCACAAAAGACCGGTCGCGGCAAACGCAGCCACAAAAGGCAGGACCGGCTACAGGGGTAAGATTGAATGACGGACATGTCCGCGCCGGCGAATCCGCCGTTCCGGCCCAGTATGCTGATCTATGATCGGCGCTATCGGTCGATGACCTTCCAGGTGATCGTCTTCATCCTGGTCATGGCCCTGGCCTGGTGGCTGGTCAACAACACGATCCGCAACCTTGCAGCGCTGGGCAAGGACTTCAACTTCGGCTTCCTGTGGCAGCGCGCGGGCTATGACATCCCGCAGACGCCGATCCCCTATACCTCGGACGACACGCACTTCCGCGCCGCCGTGGTCGGTCTGCTGAACACGCTGATCGTGTCGATCCTGGGCTGCATCGCGGCGACCTTTATCGGCATCATCGCCGGTGTTGCCCGGCTGTCGAACAACTGGCTGATCGCGCGGCTGATGACCGTCTATGTCGAGGCGTTCCGCAACGTACCCCTGCTGCTGTGGATCCTGATCGTCTTTGCCGTCTTTACCGAGGTGATGCCGCCGCCCAACGCCTTCCGGGGCGACGATCCGTCAGCCAGCATGATCCTGTTCGATCATGTGGCGCTGACCAACCGCTATACCGCCATCCCGACGCTGGGAATGACCAACGATCCGGGCAGCCTGGATCTGGGCGCGCGCATCACCTTCAGCTGGGCAACCATTGCCTTTGTGGTGGTGCTGGTTGCGGGCTGGATCGTCCGGCGCATGATCGGTGCCTGGGCGCAACGGGTGCAGGACCAGACCGGCAGCCGCTCCACGACCTGGTGGATGAGCCTGGCCGTCATGACCGTCCCGTCGCTGCTGCTGATCTGGTATTTCGGGCTGCACATGATCCCGCCGGAACTGCGGGGCTTCAACTTCACCGGCGGCCTGAACGTCGCCAACGGCCTTGTCGCACTGTGGCTGGCCCTGACGCTGTACACCGGAGCCTTCATCGCCGAGATCGTCCGGGCCGGGATCCTGGCCGTCAGCCGGGGGCAAAGCGAGGCTGCGTTCGCCCTGGGCCTGCGTCCGGGCCGGACCATGAACCTGGTGATCCTGCCGCAGGCGCTGCGGGTCATCATCCCGCCGCTGATCTCGCAATACCTGAACCTGATGAAGAACAGTTCCTTGGCGATTGCGGTGGGCTATATGGACATCAAGGGCACGCTGGGGGGCACGACGCTGAACCAGACGGGACGAGAGTTGGAGGCCATCGTGCTGATGATGGGGGTTTATCTGGTCCTCAGCCTGACCATCTCGGCCGGGATGAACGTCTTCAACTCCCGCGTGAAGCTTAAGGAGCGGTGAGATGAGCGATACCCACGCCCAAACCGTCCCCTTCGTGCGCGACACCATGCTTCCCGCGGCCGAGCCTCCGATCCGAGAGGCGGGGGCGGTCCGCTGGCTGCGGCTGAACCTGTTCTCGGGGCCGGTCAACACGGTGCTGACGATCCTGGGCGCCTTGGTCGTCTGGTTCCTGGTCAGCCATTTCTGGGACTGGTTCGCCCATTCGGTCTGGAACGCGGGCAGCCTGTCGGAATGCCGCCAGATCATCGCCGAGCGTTGGGGCGAGGGCGCGCGCGGCGCTTGCTGGGCCGTCATCCGCGAACGCTGGAATCAGTATACCTACGGATTCTATCCGTCGGAACTTTATTGGCGCCCGACCATGGCCTTTGGCCTGCTGTTCCTGGCCCTGGCGCCTGTCCTGTTCTCGGAAGCGCCGGGCATCCGCCGGATCGTGCTGGGCACGACGACGGTGCTGACGCTGGGGTTGATGATCGCGCTTGGCGCACCGGCAGCCTGGCTGGTCTTCGCCGCCGTGGTGCTGATCGGCGGTTTGATGATCTCGGAGCGGCGGGTGTCATTGCTGCTGGTCTTCTCGATCCTCTATCCGCTGATGGGGGTCTGGTTCCTCTGGGGCGGCTCGGCCTGGGGGCCGATCATGGTGCTGATGGGGCCGGTCCTGGGCTGGATCGCGTGGCGGGTGCTGCATCCCGTTTCGGGCCTTTTGGCCGTCGTCGCGGCCCTGGTCGTTCCGCTGCTGTGGTGGGTCGGTTATGCGGGCGAGGCCGCGCGCGACGCCGAGGGCATCCTGTCGCTGTCCATCCCGGCCGTCGCATCGGATCGCTTCGGGGGCTTCCTGCTGTCGATCACCATCGGCATCGCCGGGATCGCGCTGTCGCTGCCGCTGGGGATCGTTCTGGCCCTTGCGCGGCGGTCGGACATGTTCCTGGTAAAATCGCTGGCGGTGATCTTCATCGAGTTCATCCGGGGCGTGCCGCTGATCGCGCTGCTGTTCGTGGCGTCGCTGCTGCTGAACTACTTCCTGCCGCCGGGCACGAATTTCGACATCATCCTGCGCGTGATCATCATGGTGACGCTGTTCGCCGCCGCCTACATGGCCGAGGTGATCCGGGGCGGGTTGGCCGCATTGCCCAAGGGGCAATACGAGGCCGCCGATGCGCTTGGCCTGGACTACTGGAAGGCGCAGCGGCTGATCGTGCTGCCGCAGGCGTTGAAGATCAGTATCCCCGGCATCGTGTCCACCTTCATCGGCATGTTCAAGGACACGACGCTGGTGACCTTCGTGGGCCTTTACGACCCGCTGAAATCCATGTCCGACGCGGTGCGCGCCAGCACGTCCTGGAAGGGCATCTATTGGGAGCCGTATATCTTCGTCGGCTGCATCTTCTTTCTGATCTGCTTCGGCATGTCGCGCTATTCGATGTATCTCGAACGCCGGCTGGCC
>JAPSIP010000216.1 GCA_031178645.1 Paracoccus sp. (in: a-proteobacteria)
CTTGCCGATCTTGTCCATGATCTCGTCGCAGGCGTCTATGCACAGCGCGCAGGTGATGCATTCCATCTGCTGGCCTTCGCGGATGTCGATGCCCATCGGGCAGACGTTCACGCAGGCCAGGCAGTCGATGCAGTCCCCGCCGGACATGGCAGGGATCGGGCCGCCGACGCCCGTGGGCAGGCCCGGATAGGGCGTGGGCGGATATTTGGCGCCTGCTACGGGGCCTGCTGCGTGGCTTGTCGCCTCGGCCGCGGCGGCGACGGCGGCCGGGCGGTGGCGGACATTGGTCTTGCCACGCGGTTCGCCCCGCCATTCGCGATAGGCGACGGTCAGCGTATCCTCGTCCATCATGGCGGCCTGGATGCGCGGCCAGGGGCAGGCATAGATGCAGATCTGCTCGCGGGCAAAGCCGCCGAAGAGGAAGGTCGTCGCGGTCAGGGTCGCCATGGTGATGTAGGCCACCGGATGGGCCTGGCCGGTCAGCAGGTTTCCCAGAAGCGTCGGCGCGTCGGTGAAATAGAAGATCCAGGCGCCCCCGGTCATCAGGGCGATCACCAGCCAGATTGTCCACTTCGTGGCCCGCAACCGGATCTTGTGAGCATCCCATTTCTGGCGGTGCAGCCGGAGCTGATTGTTGCGGTCACCGTCGATCCAGCGTTCGACCATCGTGAACAGGTCGGTCCAGACCGTCTGCGGGCAGGCATAGCCGCACCAGACCCGCCCCAGGGCACTGGTGAACAGGAACAGGCCCAGCCCCGCCATGACCAGAAGGCCCGCCACGAAATAGAACTCGTGGGGCCAGATCTCGATCCAGAAGAAGAAGAACCGGCGGTTGGCCAGATCGACCAGGACAGCCTGGTCCGGCATGGTCGGGCCGCGGTCCCACCGGATCCAGGGCAGGATGTAATAGATCGCCAGGCTTACGCCCATGACGATCCACTTGAGGGTCCTGAACCGCCCGGCAACACGCTTTGGGAAGATCGGCTCCCGCTTGGCGTAAAGGCTGGGATGGTCCAATTCGGGATTGGACATCTGAAGAATCGCTCCTGTTTCGCGGGTCCGGTCTAGACCGGGCGCCAGCAGGATTCCTTGACCTGCATCAAATGCGGCCGCCCTTCCCGTCCCTCGCTTGCGTCATATCCGATGATCCGGCATTCCTGTCGCAGGAAGGTCGCATTCCGTCCGACCGGTAGAAGGAGCTTGATATGCTGACCATCCACGGCGTCACCCGTTCGCGCGCGTCCCGCATCATCTGGCTTTGCCACGAGATCGGGCTGAAGTTCCGCCAAAACCCCGTGATCCAGGCCTATCGGCTGGCCGATCCCGATGCGCCCGATGCCCCGCTGAACACCCATTCCCCGTCCTTCCTGGCCCTGTCGCCCGCCGGAACCATTCCAGTGATCGAGGATGACGGCCTGGTCCTGGGCGAGTCCCTGGCGGCAACCCTGTATCTGGCGCGCAAGTACGGTGGCGAAATTGGCCCTGCCGATCTGGCCGAAGACGCCCAGATGATGCAGTGGAGCTTTTATGCCGTCACCAGTGTCGAACCCGACGCGCTGACGATCCTGTTCCTGCACGCGCCGTCCCGCCTCCAGTCCGGGGACGATCAGGCCATCGTCGCCAATTCCGCCGAACGGCTGGTCCGGCCCCTGAAGGTGATCGAGGGGCATCTTTCCACCCATGAACATCTGGTGGGCAACCGCTTTACCGTGGCGGACCTCAACCTTGCCGAGATCCTGCGCTATGCCCAGGGCTACGGAGAGCTGATGGGGCAGTTTCCGGCAGTCATGGCATGGCTGGAACGCTGCCAGGCCCGCCCGGCCTTCCGCAAGATGTGGGACGCGCGCCTGGCCGAACCGGAATAGCCCCGGTTCCAGGACGCCGGGGCCGATATGGCCGGCGGGGTTGGCAAAAGCCTTCGCCGCATGAGATAACCGCCGCATCCGCACCAAGAACAAGAGCAGAACCGATGGCCGACGACCTTCTTTCCGCAGTCGATGCGACCGACACCTATACCGCCGCCTCGATCGAGGTGCTGGAAGGGCTGGAGCCTGTGCGCAAGCGTCCCGGCATGTATATCGGCGGCACGGACGAACGCGCGCTGCATCACCTGGTGGCGGAAATCCTCGACAACTCGATGGACGAGGCGGTGGCGGGCCATGCAACGCGGATCGAGGTAGAGCTTCTGGCCGACTACAGCGTCAGCGTCCGCGACAATGGCCGAGGCATCCCAATTGACCCGCACCCCAAGTTTCCGGGCAAGTCCGCGCTCGAGGTGATCCTGTGCACGCTTCACGCGGGGGGCAAGTTCTCGGGCGATACCTACCAGACCTCGGGCGGGTTGCACGGGGTCGGCGCCTCGGTCGTGAACGCGCTGTCGGACATCATGGTCGTGCAGGTCGCCCGCAACAAGGAACTGTTCGAGCAGCGGTTCTCGCGCGGGGTGCCGCAGGGGCCGGTCGCAAAGATCGGCGCGGCCCCGAACCGGCGCGGCACGACGGTGGTCTTCCACGCGGATGAAGACATCTTCGGCCATCACCGCTTCAAGCCCGCGCGGCTGCTGAAGATGGTCAAGTCCAAGGCCTATCTGTTCAGCGGCGTCGAAATCCGCTGGAAGTCAGAAATCGACGACGGCGAAACCCCGCGAGAGGCCACGTTCCATTTCCCCGGCGGCCTGGCGGATTACCTGGCCGAAACCCTGACCGGCGCCAGCACCTATGCCGACCGCCCCTTCGCGGGCAGCGTCGATTTCCGCCGCCAGGGCGCGCCGGGCAAGGTGGACTGGGCGATCAACTGGACGCCGGTGCGCGACGGGTTCATCCAGTCCTATTGCAACACCGTCCCCACCCCCGAGGGCGGCACCCATGAGGCAGGCTTCTGGGCCGCGATCCTGAAAGGCGTGCGTGCCTATGGCGAGCGGATCAACAACAAGAAGGCCGCACAGATCACCCGGGAAGACCTGCTGACCGGCGGCTGCGCGCTTGTCTCCTGCTTCATCCGCGAGCCCGAATTCGTGGGCCAGACCAAGGACCGGCTTGCCACGACCGAGGCCGCCCGCCTGGTCGAAAACGCCGTACGCGACCATTTCGACACCTGGCTGGCGGGAGATACCAAATCGGCCGGCGCGATCCTCGACTTCCTGATCCTGCGCGCCGACGAACGTCTGCGGCGCAAGCAGGAAAAGGAAACCGCCCGCAAGACCGCGACGAAAAAGCTGCGCCTGCCGGGCAAGCTGGTCGATTGCAGCGCCACAAGCCGGGACGGCACCGAACTGTTCATCGTCGAGGGCGACAGCGCGGGCGGGTCTGCCAAGATGGCGCGGGACCGCACCAACCAGGCGCTGCTGCCGCTGCGGGGCAAGATCCTGAACGTGCTGGGCGCGGCTTCGACCAAGATGGGGGCTAACCAGGAAATCAGCAATCTGTGTCAGGCACTTGGCGTAGGAATGGGATCCAAGTTCAAGGTCGATGACCTGCGCTATGACAAGATCATCATCATGACCGACGCCGA
>JAPSIP010000217.1 GCA_031178645.1 Paracoccus sp. (in: a-proteobacteria)
TCAGGATATAAACCTCGGGGTGGCCCCAGATCCAGATCAGGTTCACATACATCATGGCGTTGCCGCCAAGATCGTTGGTGAAGAAGTTCGTGCCCACGTAACGGTCCAGCGTCAGCAGGACCAGCGTCGCCGTCAGCACCGGGAAGGACGCCACGATCAGGATGTTCGTGCAAAGCGAGGTCCAGGTGAAGATGGGCATCCGCATCATGGTCATGCCCGGCGCGCGCATCTTGATGATCGTCACCAGCAGGTTGATGCCGGACAGCGTGGTCCCCACCCCCGCGACCTGAAGGCCCCAGATGTAATAGTCCACGCCGACATAGGGGCTGTAGCCGATCCCCGACAGCGGCGGGAAGGCCAGCCAGCCGGTCTGCGCGAATTCGCCCACGAACAGCGACATCATCACAAGGACGGCGCCGCCGACCGTCATCCAGAAGGACAGGTTGTTCAGGAACGGGAAGGATACGTCCCGCGCGCCGATCTGCAGCGGCACGACATAGTTCATCAGGCCCGTGACGAAGGGCATCGCCACGAAGAAGATCATGATGACCCCGTGGGCCGAGAAGATCTGGTCGTAGTGGTGCGAGTTCAGGTAACCCTCGGACCCGCCAAAGGCGATGGCCTGCTGAAGCCGCATCATGATCGCGTCGGCAAAGCCGCGCACGAACATGATCAGCGCCAGAACGACATACATGATGCCGATCTTCTTGTGGTCGACCGTCGTGAACCATTCGTGCCACAGGTATGACCACAAGCGATATTTGTGCAGCATCCACAACAGCCCGGCGCCGCCAATGGCGACGACCACGCCGGTGGCCCAGACGATCGGATCCTGCGGGATCGCGTTCCAGTCCAGGCGGCCCAGCAGGAAGGTGGTTTGGATGTCGGAGGGGACTGCCATCTTCGGCCTCTACAGGTTCTCGTCGGCGCCGGAGGGCGGCGTTGACTGTGTCAGTCGGTTCGGGATCAGGTTGCGGCCCAGGATGCCCTGCGGCGCTTCAAGCCCCTGCCCGCGCATGGGCGTCAGGTCGCGCCGCGCCGGACGTTCGGCCTGGTCGGCGCTTGCCAGCATCTCGTTCAGTTCCTCGACCGTGCAGATGCCGGTCACCTGGAAGGGCGGCAGGCCCAGGATGGGGCGCGGTGTGCCGCGGCCGGCATCGGTCAGGGCAGCGACGTTGGCGATGCCCGGCAGGCCCAGCCCGCCCTGTGCGTCATAGGCCATCATCTCGGCCATGCACATGCGGCCTTCCTCGACGCACATGTTCACGACGCGGCTGAAAAGCTGCGGATCGACCTGGGCAAAGGCCTGGGGCGCCACATTCTCGCTGGGCTTTTCCAGTTCCAGATAGCGGGCGCGGTCCAGTGCCTCGCCACTGTCGGCAGCTTCGGCGATCCAGTTGTCGAAGCCCGCGCCGTCAAGCGCATGGGCCTTGAAGCGCATCCCCGAAAAGCCGTGGCCCGAATAATGCGACGCCAAGCCCTGGTATTCGCCGGGATGGTTGAAGACGCCGTTCAGCGTGGTCTGCATCCCCGGCATGGCATAGATCATCCCCGCCATCGCCGGGATGTAGAAGGCGTTCATGACCGAGGTCGAGGTCAGCGTGAACTCGACCGGGCGGTCCACCGGCACCGCCAGCTCGTTGACCGAGGCGATGCCCTGTTCGGGATAGATGAACAGCCATTTCCAATCCATCGCAACGACCTGGACCTGCAGCGGCTGTTCGTCCTGGATCGGCTTTTCGGCGCTGATGCGGTCCAGCGGGCGATAAGGGTCCAGCAGATGCGTGCCGACCCAGGTCAGCGCGCCCAGGCAGACGATGATCAGCAGCGGAATGGCCCAGATCACCAGTTCCAGCTTGGTCGAGTGGTCCCAGTCGGGGTCATAGTTCGCCTGCTTGTTCGTCGCGCGATACCGCCAGGCGAACCACACCGTCAGCGCCATGACCGGGATGATGATGATCAGCATCAGCAGCGTCGACTGCACCAGCAGGTTGGCCTGCCGTGCGGCGATGTCGCCCGAGGGCCGCAGCACGACCGCCTCGCAGCCCGCAAGCAGCATGATGGGCGCAAGCCAGAGAAGATGTTTGAAAGGGTGTTTCATGTGGTGATGACCCCGTTGGCCGCGAGAATCACGCGGCTGTTCAGACGGCGACGCCTTGAGATTGACGTTCAGATAGATGCCATGACCTAAGTCAAACATAAGACAATTTGTCGCGTATTAATCACGCTTCATTTGTATCATGTCTGCCAATGACCGCGCGAATCCTTCGGGACTTCGCGCCTATTGCCCTTCATGCCTTCTGGCCCCATCCGGAGTGGTGCACGCAATGGTGACATCTGCCGAAACATCTGCCCAGCAAGGCCCAAGCCCCGGCAAGGATGCGGACGATATCCATGTCTCGCCTTCGGACATCGCGGTCGGCGTGGTGATCGGGCGCACGTCCGAGTTCTTCGATTTCTTCGTCTTCGCCATCGCCTCGGTGATCGTGTTCCCGGCGCGGCTGTTTCCCTTCGTGGACCCGCTGACGGGCACGCTTCTGTCCTTCGGGCTGGTTCTGCTGGCCTTTGTCGCCCGGCCCGTCGGCACGGCGATCTTCATGCGCATCGACCGCACGCATGGCCGCGTGACCAAACTGACGCTGGCGCTGTTCCTGCTGGGCACCTCGACCGTGGCAATGGGGCTTGTGCCGTCCTATGCGGTGCTGGGCGAATGGGCTATCGTCATCATGGCGGTGCTGCGGATCGGCCAGGGCCTTGCCATCGGCGGAAGCTGGGACGGGCTTTCCTCGCTTCTGGCGCTAAGCGCGCCAAAGAAGAAGCGGGGCTTCTATGCGATGGTGCCGCAGCTTGGCGCGCCCATCGGGCTGATCGTGGCGGCGCTGCTGTTTTCCTATCTGGTGTCGAACCTTTCGGCCGAGGATTTCCTGGACTGGGGCTGGCGCTATCCGTTCTTCGTGGCCTTCTCGGTCAACGTGGTGGCGCTGTTCGCGCGCCTTCGCATCATCGCCTCGCCCGAGTTCCAGGAAGCGTTCGAGACGCGAGAGTTGCAGCCGACCCGCATCCGCACGGCCTTCCGGTCGGACTGGCGCGCGATCTGGCTGGCATCCTTCGTGCCGCTGGCCAGCTTTGCGATGTTCCACATGGTGACGGTCTTCCCGCTGTCCTGGGTTTACCTTTACACGGACGAGACGCTGACCTTCTTCCTGAACATGCTGGCGCTTGCCGCGGCCTTCGGCCTGGGGTCGGTCCTGCTGTCGGGCTATCTGACGGACTGGTTCGGGCGGCGGCGCGTCCTGCTGTGGGGGGCGCTTGGCATCGGCGTCTTCAGCCTGATGGCGCCCCTGCTGCTGAGCGCTGGCAAGACCGGGGTGACCGCCTACCTGATCGGAGGCTTCCTGATCCTGGGCATCAGCTTCGGGGTATCCTCGGGCGCGGTGGCGTCGATGTTCAACAGCCGCAACCGCTATACGGATTCGGCATTCGCCTCGGCGCTTGGCTGGCT